>JAYEKT010000124.1:0-6687 GCA_034716735.1 Patescibacteria group bacterium | reverse complement strand
CAAGAAACGAAGCAACTAACAGTAAACGGAAATGTGTTAAAATAAGTTTATGCCGCGGTAGCTCAGTGGTAGAGCGCTTCTCTGAAAAAGAAGAGGTCGTGAGTCCAATTCTCACCCGCGGCACAATGTCATTAAAAGAATCAATTATCGCTTTTCTATTATTTATATTTTTAGCCATTAGTCTAATTTGGTTATTTTTAGGATTAGGAAAAATTATTTTTGGATTCTATAGAAAAAGAAAAACGAATGTCATTATGGGTTTAAAGGGTTTCACTTTTGGGTACTTTTTATTTATTATAGGAACCTATACTTATGCAGCGAATAGACAAGAAGAGGTATATTGTTTTTCTAGTCCCGAGTTTTTCCTTATTCCTTATTTTGTATTTTCTATTTTAGTGTTATATTTTTTTAAAAAACTAAAAACTTAATCGTTTTAAAATATGCGGGTGTCGTATAGTGGTTATTACATAACATTGCCAATGTTAAAACGGCGGTTCGATTCCGCTCACCCGCTCCAAGCAAATAGGAAAAAATCTAAAAAAATTTAAGAAAACAAAAGGGGTTGTCGCAAGATCGCCTATCCAAGCTGGCTAATATATCTTATAACACCATGATCAAATTGGAGACAGATGGTATGGTCAACTCTACTATTGAGACGCTTCAAAAAATAGCCTAAGCATTTAGTATTGGCGTTAATAATTTAATCAAAAAATAAGTTATGTCTAGAGAAATAGACACAATAAATTTGTTTAAAAAAATCAAGATTAATCCGTCTTGGGCTTTTATTGGTAAAACAAGAAAAGATACTACATATATTACGCATGGTTATCATCGCTACCCGGCAAAATTTATTCCTCAAATTGTTTCGCGATTAGTTGAAAAATATACAAAAGAAGGTGATTCAGTTGTTGATCCATTCGGCGGTTGCGGGACAACTCTTGTTGAGTCAAAAGTTATGTGCAGGCCATCAATCGGAGTAGACATAAACCCGGTTGCGGTTTTAATGACTAAAGCAAAGAAGACTCCAATTGAACCCGCTAAAATTGAAGCACAATTTTTGAAATTAAAAGAAAAAATTGATTCTTTTGATAAAAATACAAAAGTTAAAACGCCTAAACACAAAAGGATTGATTATTGGTTTAAGCCGGAAGAAAAAAGAAAAACCGCTTTTCTTTTTTCCGAAATTTCAAAAATAAAAAATCAAGACGTAAGAGATTTTTTCTATTGTGGTTTTTCAAATATCCTCAAAAATTGTTCAATCTGGCTCCAAAAAAGCAACAAACCCACAAGAGATTTAAAGAAAAAGCCGGCAGATCCATTTATTGCCTTTTCGCGACAAATCAAAGTAATGTTACGAGGAAATGCAGATTTTTTTAATCTTTTACAAAAGAAAAAATGTTTAAAAATTCCTTGCGATGTTCATTGCACCGACGCAAGAAAAATACCGACAAAACCTAACTCTATTAGTTTGATTGTTACGTCACCGCCTTATGTTACCTCGTATGAATATGCTGACTTACATCAGCTTACTGCTCTTTGGTTTGAATATACAAAAGATTTAAGCGATTTTAGAAAAAGGTTTATTGGCACTGCTTATCACGATAGAAAAGAACTTGTTTTGAATAGCAAAATCGCGGAAAACATAAAAGAGGCGTTATTAAAAAAAGACAAAAAAATAACAGAGGAAGTCTCGACATATTTTAGCGAAATGAATCAAGTTTTCGAAGAGATGAAACGAATACTCAAAAAAGACGGGCGAACTTGCATAGTAATCGGCGACACAAGCTTAAAAGGGGTAAAAATTTTAAACGCAGAAGTGTTTGTTGAACAATTACAAAATCTTGGATTTAAGGTTGATGATATTATTAAACGAGAAATCCCCTCAAAAAATTTACCTTCAATGAGAGATAAAAAAACAGGTCGTTTTGCGAAAACAACGGATAAGAAAAAAGTTTTTGCTTATCCAACAGAATATATTTTAATTATGCAAAAAATATGACAATAAAAGATTTAATCAAAATTTACGAAACAAAAAAAGAGAAATATAACGCACAAGCATATAGGCATATCTCAAATGTGTTGAAAGAAGCCAAAGAGAAACACAAAAAAGATTTTACAGGAAACGACCATGAACAATCATGGCGAGCTTTCAAAGGAAAAAATCTTGAAAAATTGATTGAGTATATTATTACGGATGAAGTCAAAGACTTGGGTTTAGAAGTTGTAAATGGTAATATGCTAGAAAGGACGAATGGTGCGAATTTATCCAAAGAGTTGAGTTTGGTCAAGAGAAATCTTTTGATTGATTATGACGAATTTGGCTCTCATCTACCCGATGTTGATATTGTCATTTATAATCCAAAAACAAGTAAAGTCGTCGTTGTGCTTTCAAGCAAGGTTACTTTGCGAGAAAGAATCGCGCAAACAGGGTATTGGAAAATAAAATTGGCTTCTGATAAAGCAACAAAGCATATCCAAGTTTATTTCGTTACTCCAGATGAGGACGGAACGCTAACAATAAAAAACCCTGCCAAAAAAGGACGGGCCATTGTAGAAATAGACACGGACGGAAGTTATGTTTTGAGTGAGACGGATATTGAGGAAAGCGACAAGGTAAAAATGTTTGACAAATTTATCGATGATTTGAAAAATTTATCAAAGAATTAATATGTCATTTTCAACAGGCATCTCAATGGTTGGGGGTAATCTCCAAGACGAAGAAATAAAAAAGAAAATAGAAGTATTTTTTAATAAATACTTTGATGTTTTCAGAGAAAGTGCTGTCAAAACTCATATTGGTTTAGCTAATTTTAATTTAGGTAGGCCTAATAATTTTTATTTTGCAGTTGATAGAAAAAGAATACACTTTATTTTTTCGTCAGATTTTGCAGGTGGAATCAAGGAAATTGTCTATATTGATTTAAGAGATCAAAAAGGTGAAAATTTTTCCACTGAGGAGGTGGCATTATTTTTTCGTTCGCAAAAAGGATTTACAAGGTGGAGTGGTTTCAATATTGACCAAAGCGTATTAAAGAAAAAACAAAAAGATATTGATAGTGAAGCGACAAAATTAGCACAGGATCACATAAAACAAGAATTTCAAGAACTTATAAAAAAACATCAACCTCTATTTATTTCAGATAAACAGATAGAATCTTTTCTGGAGGAAGCGACAGAAGATGAACTTATACAAATACTATTAGTGCCATTGTTAAGGCATTTAGGGTTTAGAACTGCAGAAGCAAAGGGTCATAGAGATAAAACACTAGAATTTGGACAAGATATTCAAAAAATGAAAATACAAATACCAACAGGTCATTGGTTGTATTTTTCTGCACAAGTTAAAAAGGGTAACATTAAATATGGTGCTGCTACTCAAAAAGATAATGTGGAAAAAATACTAACACAAACTCACTCTCAATTAGAATGGGAAATGCCAGATCCCGAAATGGGAATAAATGTCAAGCCTGATCATATATTGCTTATTGTTTCTGGTGATATAGCTGAGGGTGCAAAGCAATATATTTATAGACACTCATCTATAAAGAACAAAAAGGTGCTTCTATGGGAAAAAGATACAATAATTAGATTAATTAAAGAGAAGGGATTACCCGAACAAATTCAGAATATAATTATTGAATTTAATAAGAAAAAAGATGTACATTGAATCAACAACACTTTGGGATTTTCCGAGACAAAATTATAGCGACAAACCGCACGGAAATAATAAGTTTAATGGCGTGACACCAGCTTTTGTTATTTGGAATTTATTACAACGCTATACAAAAGAAGGGGATTTAATTGTTGACCCAATGGCCGGGAGCGGGACAACGATTGATGTTGCTAATGAGTTGAATAGAAAAGTAATCGGTTATGATATTAGTGCCATAAGACCCGATGTCATAAAAAACGATTCTCGGAAAATTCCTCTTCAAGACAATAGCGTTGATTTTGTTTTTATTGATTCGCCTTATTCTGATAATATAAAATATTCTGACGATGAAAAATGTATCGGTAAGATTTCTTGTGAGGATGTGAAATTTTACAATGAATTAGAAAAAACAGCAAGCGAAATTGTCAGGATATTAAAACCAAATAAAGTAATGGGTTGGGTTATCGCAGACCAATGGATAAAAAGAAAATTTACACCAACAGGATTTTTAATGTGGCAACGACTAGAAAAATATTTTGAGCCAATGGATATTGTTTGCCTAACAAGACATAATCAGACATCAAACACAGGAATTTGGCACAATAGAGCAAGGCAATTCAATTTTTATTTAAGGGGATTCAAATACTTGTTTATAATGAGAAAACCGAATAATATTTAGGTTTCAAAAATTGACATTCGGGAATGTCGAGCAAATGTCAATTTTGAGAAAAGTTTACATTACGGAATACAAGGTGGACGCAAACTTTTAGTAGGGAATTTTTGACCTTTTCCCCTTGAAACTGCCTGTTTTCCTGAATAAATTAAGTGCGAGGGAGTGAGCGATAGCGAACGACCGAGCTAATCTGCGACCGACAAATATGGAGCACAAACAAACAAAGCTATGAGAAAAATTAACACTGAAAGTGTATATAGTCAGGAATCAAGAATTATCCGGATTTTGCTCAAAATGACCCCCCTATAACACAGAAATTGTTTGTTAGCGTTGAAATGCCTAAAAGCGGTTTTTTACCTGTGTCCACTAAACAGGACACACTTCATCACAGGGCTGTTTTTGTTTGCTTGGAGTATGTTTACAACCACGCTTAAACTTATTATCAAAATTTGTGAGAAAAACACTCGCCCCTTCCCGTTTCTGCGGGGCGATGCAGAAGCAAATTTAAAAACGAAATCGGCTCGGGTACAAAAAATTTCCTTTGAGATGTGGGGCAAAAGGAAATTTTTTGCGTCCTCATCGTTGCGAAAATTTTTATTTAAATCTGCTAATATATTATTTACTATTTTGGATTTTTAGCGTATAATTAATAAAGTTGATAAATAGTACTATGGAAGAAAAAAAATTAGATAAAAATGAAATTCGCCTTAATTTGAAGGGCAAATTAGGATTTATTAAACTACCAATTTTAATTGTAATCATCGTGCTTCTCTTGGTGTTGGGAGGTGCTAGTTATTTTGTGATTCAGGAATATCAAGATTGGTCATTTGGTTTAAATGCCACACTCTCTAACACAGAAATTATTGACAGAGTTAAGCCAGCTACCGTTTATATTGAAACTGATAATGGACTAGGGAGTGGAATGATTATATCTTCGGATGGATATATTTTAACAAATGCTCATGTGGTAAAGGCATCTAATTCAATCAAAGTTCATCGATCGGACGGGCAGATAATTGATGCAAATTTAATTGGTATTGATGAATACAAAGATATTGCATTACTTAAGATATCAGGGAATAATTGTCCAGTGGTTAAGCTTGGTGATTCCGATAAGATGCGTCCAGGAAACGAAGTTTTCACGCTCGGTTTTCCTTTTGGGATTAAAGGGGATGTAAGTTTTAAAGAAGGAACAATGTCTCGCGTATTAGAAGATGAAGAAAATACATACATCGAAATCTCGGCAGAAATTCATCCAGGTAATAGTGGCGGGCCTCTTGTTAATAGAAACGGAGAAGTTATCGGTATAAACATTGCCAAATATAGTAGCGAGACCTCAAGCGAAGGATCTCCGATTGGGGAAACAATAAAATTTGCCATACCGATAAATCTTGCAAAGGCAATTTTGAATGATTTAAAAGATGGACTAAAAATCGTTAAAAAACCTTATGAGGACGAATTGTATATTTTTGATGACACTTTAACTCTTGTTACTAAACGGCGACTAGCCGCAATGCAGCTTTATGGACAAACACTTGATTTATCCAATACTGATCCAGAATCCGCTATAGAAAAGGCCAAAGAAGCATTTGATTTAATTCGTGGTAACGAAATTATCAATCAGATGCACGTACCTCAGGTTCCATTTAAAATGCTTATAGCCGATCGTTTATTACTCGAGCTGGATTATCAAAAACAACACTCAACATTATCTTCATCAATGATAACAGTCGTGGTTTTGGGAGATTCTTCATCAGCGATAGTAAATCGTGCACGTCAAATTATTCCGATTACATTAGAAGCGATAGATAACTTAGATAATTCGTTCAAGAACTTGGCTACTATAAAAACATATCGCGAAGCTGTAGATGCTTATTTAAAAAAGTAAATAGATCTCAATTACCAAAATTATAAATAAAATTTATTTGTTATGCCAGCAAAATTTATTTTAAAATCTTATCAACTTTCAGAAGATAAAAAATGGATCCCTGCTGCAGATTTATTTGAGTATGATGACAATTCTTTGTCTGGAAGGTTAACGAATGAGCTTCAAGTTCGCAATCAAGAATTTGAAACCAAGGAAGAAGCCAATAAATTTATTTCGGATATACTTACGAAACGAGGACATGCTAAAAAATTAAAATTTTCGCAACGATGAGGACGCAAAAAATTTCCTTTTGCCCTACACATCAAAGGAAATTTTTGTACCCGAGCCGATTTCGTTTTTAAATTTGCTTCTGCCCCGCCTCGCAGAAGCGGGGAGGGGCGATTGTTTTTCTCGCAAATTTTTGATAAAACAAGTTCGAGCATGGTCGTGAATATACTCCAATCAAATAAAAACAGTCCTATGGGCTGTTTTTTT
>JAYEKT010000123.1:0-6731 GCA_034716735.1 Patescibacteria group bacterium | reverse complement strand
GATAATGGTGGTGGCATGCGGATTGTTCAAAAAAATGACGACGGAAATATTGTAACTATTTTTGCGGAGAAATATTGGGGAAGTTTAGAGGAGATTGAACCAGAGCCAGAATATATCCCCGAACCAGACCTCACGCCCGAGCCAGAATCTAATCCTGAACCAGTTCCTGAACCCGAGCCAACACCAATCTATCCTGAAGAAAATAGCGCGCCAGAAACTATACCAGAACCTGAACCAACGCCAGAACCCGAATCCGAACAAGCTACCTCTGACAATTCTGATAATTCCTGGATTCCCGCCTCCGCGGGAATGACAAAAGAAGAAATAATACCCGAATATTCATCTTTCCAAATCACCATCTCTGAATTTATGCCCGACCCAGTGGGTTCAGACGACGGCGAATGGATAGAAATAAAAAATCTCGGGGAAGATGCGGTTGACATGAGTGGATGGAAAATTGATGATATAGAGGGAGGAAGCAAACCATTTCAAATTCCTGATGGTACAGTAATCGCGCCTCATGGATTTTTCGTATTTTATAAATCGCAAACCAAACTTGCTTTAAACAATAGTGAAGATTCAGCGCGTCTAATCAATCCATTAGATGAGGTCTTCCAAGAGGTATCATATTCTGATAACACAGTCGGCGTTTCTTATGCTTTGGATTCTGATGAATGGGGTTGGACAACATCCCCTACTCCCTCTTCCGACAACATTATTTCTGCGCCACCAGAACCAAAAAAAACATCTACAAATAAAATTTATACAAATACATTTTCAAAAACCGTGGACTTAAAAGACATCCGCGATTTACCCAAAGGCGCAAAAGTTACAATAAAAGGAGTTGTTTCTGCCCCGCCATCTGTTTTAGGAAGTCAGATTTTCTATATTGCAGGTTCTGGCCTGCAAGTTTATATGTATAAAAAAGATTTTCCTGACTTGGCCTTAGGTGATGAAATACAACTTTCCGGAGAACTTTCTGAAGTGTCAGGTGAAACACGAATCAAAATCAAAAACCGCGAAGACATTACGTTTTTATCTAATGGCGAAGAACCAACTCCACACATCGTAAATATCGGAGATGTTGGCGAGGACTTAGAAGGTTCGCTTGTAAAAATATCTGGCGAAGTAATTGAAATAATCAACAATGGATTTTATCTTGCAGATAAACAAGGAAATGAGGTTAAAATCTATCTTAAAACATATACCGAAATATCATCTGATTTAGTAAAACCAGGAAATAATGCAGAAGTTACAGGCATTGTTAGTCAGACAAAAACTGGATATCGTTTGCTTCCAAGATACGAAGATGATATTGTAGTAAAAGAACAAAAAAACACTATGGTTACTAATAAAGAAAAGAAAAAGATAAATTCTAAATATAAATACCTTGTCGCAATTTTAGGGGCAGTATTTTTAGCAATCGGCATTAATTATTATAAAAAAAGAAAAAAATATGAACTACAACGAGATATCGATTCAAAAGCATAAAGAATCAAAAGGAAAGATGGAAATCAAATCAAAATTTCCATTAGAAACAAAAGATGATTTATCTATCGGATACACTCCGGGTGTGGCTGCTGTTTGTAAACTAATCGCAGAAAATCCAGAAGCAGTTTACACACATTCAATAAAAGCAAACACAATTGCTGTTGTTTCTGACGGCTCTGCAGTTTTAGGTCTTGGAAATATCGGGCCAGAAGCATCGCTTCCTGTAATGGAAGGAAAATCAATTTTGTTTAAAGAATTTGGCAATGTTGATGCGTTTCCTATTTGTTTAGACACTCAAGATACAGAAGAAATTATTAAAGCAGTAAAACTAATTGCTCCAGCGCTTGGTGGAATAAATCTTGAAGATATTTCTGCGCCAAGATGTTTTGAAATTGAAGAACGGCTCAAGCAAGAATTAAAAATTCCTGTTTTTCACGACGACCAACATGGAACAGCGGTCGTGGTCTTGGCAGGAATTCTAAATGCCCTAAAAATTGTAGATAAAAATCTTGAAAATATAAAAATTATAATGAATGGCGCAGGCGCAGGCGCAATGGCCGTGACAAATATCTTAATGCGCGCAGGCGCGCAAGGAAAAAATGTAATAATGTTTGATAGCCGAGATTCTTTATACGAAGGACGCGAAGGTATGAATGAATACAAAGCAAAAATGGCATCACAAACAAATCCAGAAAAAATTCAAGGATTAGAAAATGCTTTGCGAGGCGCAGATGTTTTTATTGGATTGTCGGTTGCTGATGTTTTAAAACCTGAATGGGTTGAGGGAATGTCAGACAAGCCAATTGTTTTTGCCATGGCAAACCCAAACCCAGAAATAAGTTATGACACAGCGCAACAAACCAAAATTGCGGTATTTGGAACTGGCCGTTCTGATTATCCAAATCAAATAAATAATGTTTTAGCATTCCCCGGCATCTTCCGCGGGGTTTTAGACGCGCGCGCTCCACAGATTACAGAAGAAATGAAACTTGCCGCCGCTCATGCTATTGCATCCTTAATAACTGAAGAAGAATTACAACAAGGAACTGTTATTCCAAAAGCAACAGATAAGCGCGTCGGTAGCATCGTCGCCGAAGCGGTCAAAAAATGCGTGTAAGCATGTCCATATATACAAACGCTCAAAAAATTCTTGAAGCATCTGCAAAAATAGCAGGATTAAATCCTGCTATTTTAGAAATTCTAAAAAAACCCAAACGAATTATTCAAGTATCTTTTCCAGTCAAGATGGATGATGGAAGCGCGCGGGTTTTTAAAGGGTATCGTGTCCAACACAACAACACGCTCGGACCACACAAGGGGGGTCTTAGATATCATGAGGCAACTGATTTGGATGAAGTTAAATCTTTAGCGCTTTGGATGACAATAAAATGCGCGGCTGTTGGTATTCCGCTCGGCGGAGGCAAGGGAGGCATAACAGTAAATCCAAAAGAGTTAAGCGAAAGTGAGAAAGAAAAATTAACTCGCGCTTTTGTTCGCGCAATTGCAGATTGTATTGGGCCAGACAAAGATATTCCAGCGCCAGATATGGGGACAAACGCGCAAATGATGGGATGGTTTGCAGATGAATATAGCAAGATTGTTGGCAAACCTTCGCCAGCAGTAATTACAGGAAAACCAGTAGAAGTAGGCGGAAGTTTGGGACGCGACACTGCCACAGCCCAAGGTGGATTTTATATTTTGAAGGAAATGGTTACTTGGCAACGGGGTTGCCAAGTTGAAACATTACCAAAAATAGTTGTTCAGGGATTTGGCAATGCTGGCTGGCATATTGCGCGACTTTGCCACGAAGCAGGTTATAAAATAATTGCTGTGTCAGATTCTCGTGGAGGAATCTTAAATGAAAATGGATTAAATCCAAACGAGGTTTTAGAACATAAAAAAATAACTGGGTCGGTTGTTGGATTTGCGGGCGCTGGCAACATGAGCAATGAAGATCTTTTAGAATTAGAATGTGATGTGCTTATTCCATCTGCGCTTGAAAATGTGATTACTGATTTGAACGCTCAAAACATTAAAGCAAAAATTATTTTAGAACTTGCAAACGGTCCGACAAGACCAGAGGCAGATAAGATTTTATTTGAAAAAGGAATAAAAATTGTGCCTGATGTTTTGGCAAACGCCGGCGGAGTTGTTGTAAGTTATTTTGAATGGTTACAAAATAAAGCAGATAAAAAATGGAGCGCTGAACAAGTACAAGAAAAACTAAAACCAATAATGCTCAATTCATTCAGAGCAATTCTTGAGATTCAAAATACTAAACAAACAGATATGCGAACGGCAGCTTATGTAGTAGCGCTTAAGAGATTGGAAGAAACCATGTCATTCCCGCACCCGAAGGAACAGTAAAGGCGGGAATCCATAAAAAGATAAACACGCCAGGGGGTGGCGTGTTTAGCGAAGTTATTTCAATGAATAAGATGTTGCGCGGCCAGTTTTTCCGACTTGTTTTATCTTTCCTTCCTTCTCCAGTTCGTCCATATACCTTATTACTGTTCTCTTGGATACTTTTAACAAATCTCTGATTTGTTTATTGCTCATCTTTTTTCCTTTTTTCAAAACATTTAAAATCTCTTTTTTTCTTTCTTCTTTTTCCTTGTCTTGTTTATTCCAAACTATGCGCTTTCCATCTTTCCTTCGTAGTAATAAAAGAACGACAAGCGCAAGAATCAATGAGATAATAATGAGAAAATATTGCATATAATTACAGTATATCAAAAAACCGCCCGCAAGGGCGGTTTTTTAGAAGTGTCTGCAAGGCATACCCTTGTATTATATTGGCAAATTTATTACCCGCCCAATATGAATTAACCAGTAATTTTTTTCTGTATTTTGCATATTTTTATTTGTTAATATTACCACTCAAAAATATCTACAATGCTTTCAATGGCTTTTTTAACACGCTTGACTATACCCTCACGTTCCAATATTCTTGGCTGTTCTGGTAACATATCGGCAATGTGTTGTCCGCGTGGTAATTTTTGAGTGTATAAGTAATCTCCGATCAAATGCTCAAGCTTTTCAAGCGGAATATTCTCTGCCTCCGCAATACCTTTTAACTTATCTGAACGCTCACTCTGCCAAAAATCGCTAAATGCTTTTTCTACATCATCCGTCTTTTTGAGTTTTGGCAAGTTTTCTTCAATAAATTTTTTGATTAAATCTTTTTTCTTGCGGAGTTGAACATCGCGGTCAAAGATACGTAAAATTTCTTCTGTTTTCTTTTTGCGCACAGTGTCCGAAGTAATATTTTTAAGTCCGGCGATAAGCTGAATAATATAATCAAAATTCACGATGTCGCGAACCGTCAACTCAAGCTCAAAGTCAATCTGATCTAAGATAGATTCGGTGCCGACGTCACTTTCCTTGCGTTCATCATAAATATCTAAATATTTGCTTTGATAATCATAAAACTCTTGTTCGGAAATACCCAAATCTTTAAAAGTAAAATCTGAGAATGTTTCAAGCGAAGACTTGATGCGCAATAAATCGCGGAATGTTTTTACAAACTCTGCTTTTTCTTCTTCACCTTCCAACTTATCTACAGAAGACACTTTTGGCACCTTTTCTCGCAACTTACCCAATTTACTTTCAAATTCTTTTTTCTGCTCTTCATATGGTCTCTTGAACACAATCTCCTTCGCATTTTCATCTCCAAAAAGCGCCAAAGCTTTATCTGTTGCTTCTTTTAAATTACGGAATGAAACAATATTTCCATGTGGCTTATCTGAATTTAATAATCTATTAGTTCGTGAATATGCTTGGATAAGACCGTGATAGCGTAAGTTTTTATCTACATATAAAGTATTAAGTTGAGAGCTATCAAACCCAGTTAAAAACATATTTACCACCAAAACTAAATCTACTTCTTTACCTTTAACTCTTTTTTGCAAATCTCTGTAATAATCATAAAATCTTTCAGTTGAAAAATTAGCTCCATAAGTTTTATTATAATCCTTAATGCAATCTTCCAAAAAATCGCGCGAATGCTTATTTACGACATCACCACTATCTCCAAACACATCAACATCTAACATATCAGAAGTTTCATCTTCATTTGCATGATATGTAAAAATAGTTGCTATTTTAAAATTCTCCGGTTTTTTCTTTTTGAGCATTGTGTAATACTTTTTCAAAACCTCAATATTTGATACGGCAAAAAATGCGTTAAACTTTCCTTTTTTTGTTTTTCGCCTCCAGTCCGCCAAAACATAGTCTGTAATTTTTTCTAACCTTTCTTTACTTTCAAGAACTTCTCTTGTATCAATTCCCTCAACAAGTGTCTCTGCAAAAATATCTTCATCTAAAGTATTGGGATCTTTCTTTTTATACTTCCCAACATACTCCACTGCAAAACCCAAAACATTATTATCTGAAATTGCATTAGTAATAATGTACTTGTGCAAACATTCATCAAAAACATCTTTTGTTGTAACTCCCCCAACATTATTTTCTGCAAAAATTGGTGTTCCAGTAAAACCAAAAAGCTGAGATTTTTCAAAAAAGTTTTTAATTCTCATGTGAGTTTGTCCAAATTGACTGCGATGACATTCGTCAAAAATAATAATAACTTTTTTATTTGCCAAATACTTAAATTGTTTTAAATAAGATTCTCTACCAACAGCAATATCAAGTTTTTGAATAGTTGTTACAATTAACTTTCTGTTTACATCTTTTAATTGTTTAACTAAATTGCGAGTATTATTTGTTCCATCTACAGAGCCATCAGAAAAAGAATTAAACTCTTTTGTTGTTTGAATGTCTAGATCTTTTCTATCTACTACAAAAAGAACTTTTTCAATTTCCGGCATTTTAGAAAGAACTTGACTGGCTTTAAAAGATGTTAAAGTTTTACCAGAGCCAGTTGTGTGCCAAATATAACCATTTTTATTTGATTTCTTAACTCTTTCTTCAATGGCTCTTACTGCAAAATATTGATAAGGACGAAGAACCATTGGAATTTGTGGCGCTTCAGCTAAAACAATATATTCTGCAATCATTTCAGAAAGCGCGCACTTTTCTAAAAATATATCTGCAAACTCGCTAAGTTTTGTAATTTTTTGATTATTTTTATCTGTCCAATAAAAAGTTTGTTCAAAAGTTTGTTTTGGATTATTTGAAAAGTATTTTGTATTAACCCCGTTTGAAATTACAAAAATTTGAGCATATTCAAAAAGTGTTCCAGTAAAAGAGTGTTTATGGTACCGCTGAATTTGATTAAA
>JAYEKT010000122.1:0-6912 GCA_034716735.1 Patescibacteria group bacterium | reverse complement strand
GTCCGGTCGTCCCCGCAAATCAAAGAAAAGGCTCCAAACAGGAGCTTTTTTGTTTTCTGAGTTGTGATAGAATGAAGGTATCCATAGATGCATCTATGGATGAATCTAAAAACATAAACACCAAAAAAATGAAAAAAGCAGTCAGGAAATTGAACAAAAACAGCCGCTATAGCTATGGACTGAACATCCCCAAGGAATTTGTGGAAAAATATGGTTGGAGAGGGAAGCAAAAACTTGTCATTGAGGACAAAGGACGTGGCGTCCTGCAGATCAGAGATTGGCGGAAAAGATAATAGGTGTCTGACTTTTCTTATCTTTCTTGTTAATCTGAACAAGATTTGTAAGATACAAGGAAATACAAACAAAAAATTTTGCAAAGAAGCGGCCTGTAGATTCTATGGCCGCTTTTGACTTTAGAAAGGGATTATTCTAGAATAACTGACTAATCTCATTTGGCTAATATGAAGATATTCAAAAATAAAAAAGTAGAAATTGATATAGAAAAAGCAAAAGAGGCTTTGAAAATTTTTGTATTGGTCATACTTATTGGCAAAGTGTTTGTTTTTGTTGTAGATAAAATAGAAGTAAAATTTGAAGGATTTACAGAATTGATTTTCATTTTAATCATAGTGTCAATTGCATTTGTGCCGCTTTTTTGGTCCAGAATTAGTGGCTACCTTGTGGATGAAAAAAGAAAAGGAAAATTGTTTTTGTGGGTTTCTCTGCTGCTGGCGATTGTTTTTCTTTTTCTTTCTGACCTCAGGCATTCTTTGCTTGGAGATGAATTCTTAAAATTTGTAGTAAATTTTTGGAATTTATTTCTTTATTTTTATTTCTTTATTTTTTTGGGAGTAGTTGTTTGGTATGGTGAATTATTTCTTATCAAGAAAGATGACAAAAAAGATAAAAAGAATGAACCCATATTCATCTCTGATGAGCCGGCTGAATCCGACGAATTAGGCCTTAAAGAGGATGCAAAAGTTTTTGCAAAAAACATGTTGAACAATAACTCAACAGACCCAATTGTTTTTGGATTGGACTCTCCTTGGGGCAGCGGGAAAACTAGTTACGTAAATTTTTGCAGGAAATACTGGGAATCAGATGAATGCAATCAAAAACCTTTGATATTGAACTTTGAGCCATTGATATACAAAGGACAACAAGATCTTTTTTGTAAGTTTGTTGAGGAATTAACAAATCTTATTAATAGGGAAATCTATTCTCCAAAGCTGAATTCCTTGTTTCGAAAATATATTAAAAAAATAAAGGAAGTGGAATTGAGTTTGGGATTTTTTGGCAAAATTAATTTCAATGGAAGCCGTGATTCATACGAGACAGTTTTCGAGAATCTAGAAAGAATTTTAAAAAACCTAGACAAAAAAATTATTGTTGTTATTGATGATTTGGATAGGTTGCAGTTGGAAGATGTGAAAATCATGCTTGGAATTGTTAGGAATGTTTTTCATTTGCCAAACATAACCTTTCTGCTTTGTTATGATACACAAAACATTAACACTTTTGAAATTCCGTTAAAAAATAAAGTAACAAACTGTGATGATGATAAAAGTTGTTTTGAATTTGAGAAACTGAATAATGAAAAAATTGTTGAGTATTTTGAAAAAATAGTGAGTGTTAAGAATACAATTGTTCCAGATAAAATTAGGCTCAAAAACGTTCTGGTTAAAAAATTGCTATCCACTGAAAATATTGAAAAAAGGCTAGATAGAAAAAACAAAGAATCTTTAAGTAAAATAGAAAAAGAAAATCTTTTAGAGCTAGAAAAATCTATAAATTATATCTTTGATAATGAATTTGGTTCAATAGGTTTTTGGTTTTGTGACTTAAGAAAGCTGAAAAGGTTTGCTAATTACATTTTGGGAACAAAAATACTAGAGCCAAATTACTCAGTAATGGATATCGACTGGTGCTATCTCATTAAGTTTATAATTCTATATATAAATTATCCGCAGGTATTTAGAGAGATATATTTAGAAGAGGCGAATGGGGAGAAGGGAGTTTTCTCTATAAAGACAAGGCCATTTGAGCCAAATTCTGACAGTAAAACGGACAAGGATCCGTATATAAACGACCCCGGCTTCGATAAATATCTAAAATCTGTGAGTACGCCATGCAAAGAACTATTAAAAAATCTTTTTGAGGTAGAAACAATAAAGGGGTCAGGAAAAGAATTTTTTGAATCTGAGGGTGTGGTAAGTGAGAGTGGAAGCATTTTGGATGAGGTCGCTTTTGCAAAAAAGCATCCAGCTTTTAACGGTGGGGATTGGGGTATCAAGTATGCAAATTTAGGGCAATATCTAGAGGTAACAATTTGTGGCAAAATGCCAGAACCAATCAGGCAAGATTCTTTTTATGAAAGAAATATTTTAATGATTGATAGAGATGAACTGAAAATTGAAGATGTTTTTGCTGGTACTGTGAAGGAAGAAGAAATGAATAGACTGAATAAGAAAATCTTTATGCTGAAAAAGCATGGGGAATTTCCCTTTGATAGATTTTTTATAATCCTGGAAAAGCAATTTCGACAGGGCAATCTTGATAATTTGAAAAAGATAATTCTAAATAGCATCGAATATTTATCGGAAAATATTGCAAAGTTTTCTTATGTTGATGAATTTTATGGAATTTATGCTGGATTCAGAACCAGCGCCGTTATGTATATTTTGAGGATACTAGAGGGTTTTTGGTGGAAAGAGGACTCTCGAGACAGAGATAATGCTTCTGATGAAAAAGTTAAAAAAATAGCTGATAAGATTTTTGAAGCGGGGGGAGTTTTAGAAGAATTAGGAAAAGAGAAAAAAGGTGTTTTGGGGATCATAGACTTGCTCAGATTTCGACATTATTGCGCGCATGGAAATGATCTGTTCAATTTGCAAAGAGGTTTGGCTGTTTATGATACTTCTCTGGACAGAGATTCTCAGGGGAATCTATTAAATGATCCCATAAACCGCGGGAGAATGATATCTCAAAAAGTATTTGAAATTTTTGATGAAGATTTTATACAAAAAAAGAAGAATATTTTTGAGGAGTTTGAGAATGTCGAAGAAGGTTTTTTCGGTGAATTTGGAGATAAAATAAAAAAGGATTTTGATAAGAAGAAAAAGGAGGCAAAAACCGAACTGGAGGAAATAAAGGCTGATTGGAAGTTGGAATTGGAAAGGTTGAAAAATAGGTATGTAGGTTTTGCAATATTCCAATTGAGTAATACGAGAGGATATACAGGTGAGATATATTGTGGTTACTATGACAGGAAGAGTGATAAAGACTGGGGCGGTATAGGCGAAGAGATGCAAGAATATTTATTTGATTTTTGTTTTAATATCAGGAAAGAGAAGAAAAATGCTATACGATTTATTGATTTTCTCTTAACTCGGATGGAAGAAAAACATGAAATACGCAAAAGTGAATATGTTCCAAAATTGGATGATTACAAAAATATTTTAGACATGCACAAATTAGCCAAATATTGGCATGAAAACGAAAAGGAAATAAAAAACATTTCAAATTCCAAGAAGTATGAAGGGAAAAAGATTTACACTTTCAATTACATTGCTTCATACAAAGAACACCTTGAATTACTACTTGATGAACTGGACAAGTTGTTGTGGTCTATCTACATGGAGAACAAAAAGGAGCAGTTTCTATTGTCTGAGCCAGAAAACATAAAAACCAAAAAATAGTTAATTATAGATGCTGGAGCGTTTGATTTGCTTTTCAAAATCAATCAAAGAAATAATTTAACAAAAAAGCAAAAAATAACCATTTCACAAAATCATATGAAAATAAGAAAATTTGATGAGTGCCAACAATGCGGAGAGTGTTGTAAAACTCCGTGCGATCTTATCCCCGAAAATCTTTCTGGGTTGTTGAAGAAGTTCAATATGGATCTATCTTCTTTTTTCAGAAGCTATTTGATTGCTCTCCCTGTTGCATCACCCCAATTTGCAGAAGAAATTTTAATGATGGTTCCTGTTCGAGTATCTTCCTCTGGCGATAGAAGCCCTAAATTTCTTGCTGATAACGAATATCTAAATTCTGCTGGTCAATGCATTTTTCTAAAGAATGAAAAATGTGCTATCCACGATATCAAACCTTTTGGAGGAAAATTTATGGTGTGTGGAAAAATGACAGGAAGTGTTGACATACAGTTGGACAAAAAGCACTACTTCGCTTTCTGGAAAAACAACCAGCATTTATTTGAGGAAATTTTCCCTGGGTTTAATGATATCTATTCTAAGCTAGAAAATATATATCAAAGAAAAAATTTGTTGCTCAAAACAGTTGGCAAAAATAATGAATATAACAAACTGCACCAAGAGCAAAATAAAAAAATTTCAAAAGAATTATTTCCTTTATTTAATGGGCAAGGCCCCATCAATGGATTAGCTGTTTTGACTTGAACTGCTTGTCAAACTTATTGCCAACTTCCCATTTTTATGGTATTTTTTACTAGAAATAAGACTTAATTTGTCCAAATCATGAACCAAAAAACTACACTCAAAAAACTAGCAATTTCAATGACAATTCTTGTTGCTGTTTTTGTGTTTGCATCCTGTTCAAAACAGCAACCAATTCCACAAGATAACCGGCAAAGTGATAGCCAAGATTCGCAACAGAACATTGATCAAAATAATCAAAATGACAATCAGCAACAGACTGAAAATGTTGATACAAGCAATTGGCTAAGCTTCACGGATGAAAAATATGGGTTTGAGATAAAGTACCCAGAAAATTGGCAAATAAGTGACGGGGGAATAAATGCTTTCGGTGGCGAATGGCTAAAAGTTAATAGTGGGGATAAGTACATTCCTATACAAATAAACAGAAGAGAATTGACGGATAGCAATCCATCTGAATGGACTTGGAATAATGTAATCAAAAACTCAATAGGCGGAGGACAGAAGATGGAACTGGAGGAGTATTTAACGGACAATCCATATGTTTACGCCATGTATGTTAGATTGGACAATAGCGAAATGTACGTTAGACATAAACATCTTGTTTCTGACAAAAAAACAATGGTATATTTTAGTTTTGAAGAGATTGATAGAAGAAGAAACCAAACAACAATGGAAATTGAAGAAACAAGTTTCTCTGAATATATGCCAGAATTTGAAGCAATGGTCCATTCAATAAAGTTTATGGATTGATTTAAGATATTTTACGGTTCGTTGACAACTAAATACTTCAACAAAAAATCGAGTAGAGAGATTCGATAGATTTTGAAATTTTGTGAGAGATTAAACCAGTCAAGAAAAGAAAATAGAAAGGAGCTGAAGAATGAAAAAAGAAAGAATTTGTCAAGTGTTTGTGTTATTTATTATGTTTATTTCTGCAATCAATGTTAATAATGTTCAAGCTTATGATGATCATAATTATCCTTACGAGAGAGATCCATGTCTTGTTAATGGGCAGTGTCCACAATATGACCCTGAAGGATTTTGCAGATCTCATTGCACATCATATTCATCTTATATGCTGAATGTCTTTGGTGTTGATTTTCACAATTCTTACAGGGGAACAACTTGGAGCAACGGAGGAAATTGGAATAATGCCGCAGCTAACATTAACGGTCAAAATATTTCTGTTGACAATCATCCTTTGCCAGGCGATATTGCGTATTGGGAATATAATTGGACTGGTAATCCAAGTATTGATTATGATAACTATGGGCATGTTGCCTGGGTTGAGAAAGTGCATTTTGATTCGAACGGAAACGCTACGCATATTGACATAACAGAATATAACTATGAAGATCATTGTGGATTTGGACAGCGGATAACTGTGCCCGTCAATAACCCATCTGGCTTTATACATATCCTTGCTTATGAAGAGGGTTTAACTCATCTCTATTATCTAGACTGTTGGGAAATGGATACTCTTTGCACCGAACAAACCAAACAAGAATGGCTCTGGATTCTGAAAAGAGTGTGGAACAATTACCGTTGCACAAATTGCAGTGGTGATTACAATTCAGACACCATTGCGGTTCTTGCCGAATATATCGGTGGCATGGGAGGTGGTGGTGAATATGACCCCGAACCAACTGATCCTGACTTTGATTCAGATTTGCACATTTCTCGTTTTCACATCCGGGAAGTGGGAGACGACGATTATGAGCACAATGTGGAAAGAACTCTCAATAAAGGAGACATTATCTATGTTGAAGGTGAAATGAAGGTTAGAAACGAAAGCTCTCAAGAGGCCGAAGATGTTGACTCTGATTATCGTATTGAAGACGAGAGAGACTTTGATGACCAAGACACTAAAATTGACGAGGACAACCCTTTCGATATTGATCCTGGTGAAAAAGTCACCAAGCACATGAGCTCTGTCAAAATTGAAGTTTCTGCTGATGGCAGGAGAGTGACAGTTTCACGCGACAGTATGACCAAACATTTTGCGATCATTGATAATTTCGTGAAGATCTACTTTTTCACTGACGTGGAAGAACCAGGCGGAGATCAAGACATTTCTTCTGAAACTGATGATGACGAATATGCCAAAGTCGAGATCACGGTTCTTGATCCTCCCACGGCAAACTTTACAGCATCTCCAACGGATGGAACTGGTCCTTTGACTGTCACTTTCACAGACCAGTCAACCAGCAACACTATTTCTTGGAGTTGGAACTTTGGCGACGGTGGGATCAGCAATTATCAAAACCCATCACATATCTACACCAACACTGGCACATACACTGTCACATTGACCGTCTCTAATTCCGATGGATTGGATTCTGAGACCAAGACTGACTACATTGTCGTGCCCAGCGCAGTTCCAGGAGCTCCAACAAACTTTAGACTCACAGCTCCCTAAGTTCCTTATTAACAACAAAAACAAAACGATGAAACATTACAATTGAAAAAGCGAGATTCTGAAATTAGAACCTCG
>JAYEKT010000121.1:4501-7065 GCA_034716735.1 Patescibacteria group bacterium | reverse complement strand
TTTAGAACGTTTTAGAAAAATCTCTCAAAAATCTTTTGACGCGCTGATGCTTTTTGTTATCCCAACGGTTTTAGGAGGAATGATTTTATCCGACCAACTTATGGAACTATTTGCAGGAAAAGATTTTGCTGGCAGTGAAGAAATTCTTAAAATTCTTCTTTTGGCGCTTGGTTTAATTTTTCCAACAACACTTTTTACTCACGCAGTCATTGCAATAAAAAAACAAAAACTAATGCTTTGGGGGTTTGGTGTAAGCGCTGTTCTTTCACTTACTGGATATTTAATCTTCATTCCAAGATATTCATATCTTGGCGCGGCATGGGTAACAGTTTTTTCTGAAGGATTGATTTTACTTTTTTCAATGTATATTGTTTTGAAATTTACAAGATTTTTTCCATGCTCCAAAATAACATACAAGGCATTGTTTGCGAGTTTGGTTATGATTGGTTTGATTATTATTTCACCAATCAAAAATATCTTCTTCCTTATAATAGGTGGCGCGTTGATATATTTTGTGGTTCTCTTTATTATAAAAGGAATTACAAAAGAGATGGTCAAGGAAATTACTTCTTTGAAATAATTTTTTTGCGTCTTTGCCAAATTTTGCGATTTTGCGTTTGCAGGGGTTGACAAGTTTTTCTGTGTATGTTACTATGTGTATAGAATACACTAAGACATAAAAAGGTATGAAAAACAAAGCTAAAAAGTATAAATTTAAATACCCCATCGCCGCAACAGACATAATAATTTTTACTGTGGATAGCTCCAAATTAAAAGTGCTGTTAATTAAAATGAAAAAGTCGCCTTTTTTAAATCATTGGGCATGTCCGGGTGGTTTGGTTCGCACAGATGAATCAGTTGAATCTTCAGCAAAACGACAACTCAAAGAAAAAACAGGGGTTACAAATGTATATTTAGAACAGCTCTATACTTTTGGAGAAGTTAATCGCGATCCTTTTGGTAGGGTTATATCAGTTTCTTACTTTGCCTTAGTTCCATCAAAAAATTTAATCTTACGAACCACAAAAGAATATGGCGGAGTAGAATGGTTTCCAGTAGACAAACTTCCATCTTTGGCTTATGACCATAAGAATATAATAAAATATGCTCTGCAAAGATTAAGATATAAATTAGAATACACAAATGTGGTCTGGAGTTTGCTACCAAAAGAATTCACTCTTTCAGAACTTCAAAAGGTTTATAAAATTATATTAGATAAAAAGTTGGATAAAAGAAATTTCAGAAAAAAAATTCTATCTTTAAAAATATTAAAGAAAACAGGGGGAAAGAAGTATGCGGCACATAGACCCGCAGAACTTTATACATTTAAATCACATAAACCCGAGATTGTGAAAATTATTTGACTATTTTTTTATCTTAGGATAGTGTAAATAATACACTAATCTAATCGGAAAAACATATGAAAATTATAAAAAACATAGAGGTGCCAACAGGCAACATACTCATTGTCCAAGGAGAACAAGGTTATTTAGAAATGCTTTCGATAAGAGATTATGGAAAAGAGGTTAATGTTAAGTGCGACGCATTGGGTCTCACGCGAAAACCAGCAAAAGTAAAACACACCCGTCTTCTTCCGCTTGAAGAAAAATGGGTAGTTACAATCAGCACACAATATGGATGTTCTATGGGTTGTAAATTTTGCGATGTTCCATCGGTCGGATCTGGAAGGAATGCCACTAAAAAAGATTTAATTCATCAAGTATTGACTGGGATTAAATTACATCCTGAAATAGAATTTACAAAGAGACTCAACATTCATTATGCGAGAATGGGCGAACCAACATGGAATCCAAACATTTTAGATTGCACAAAATGGTTAAAAACACATATTAATCCTGAATATCGTATTCATCCGGTTGTTTCAACAATGATGCCTAAACACAATATCTGGTTAAAAACATTTATACATACATGGATGCGAATAAAAAACAGGCTTTTACGGGGTGAGGCGGGATTGCAATTAAGCATTAACTCAACAAATGAAAAAGAAAGATCTAATATGTTTAATAATAATGCCTATCCGCTTGAAAAAATCGCGCGGATAATGGAAGGAATTATTCCGAATGGCAGAAAAATAACATTAAATTTTGCTGTTGCGGATTATGAAATAAATCCCGATATACTTTTAAAATATTTTGACCCAGATTATTATATCTGTAAATTAACGCCAATGCACAAAACCACAGAAGCAATTAAAAATAATATTAAAACAGATGATGATTATACAACCTATCATCCTTATGAAAAGGATGAGCAAAGATTGAAAGATGCTGGTTATGACGTATTGGTTTTTATAGCATCTCACGAAGAAGATGCCGGCAGAATAACTTGTGGTAATGCAATTTTGTCAGGCACAAAACCAGAATGTGAATATACAGAAATATGAAAATAGGACTTTTTGGCGGGAGCTTTAACCCGCCACACATCGGACACATAAAATCAATGGAATCTATCTTAAAAGAAAAATTGGTAGATGAGATTTGGGTTTTTGCCGACCGTTCGCATTTTAGAAAAAAATTAGCCCCTCTTCATCACCGCGAAAA
>JAYEKT010000121.1:0-4401 GCA_034716735.1 Patescibacteria group bacterium | reverse complement strand
CGCCACACATCGGACACATAAAATCAATGGAATCTATCTTAAAAGAAAAATTGGTAGATGAGATTTGGGTTTTTGCCGACCGTTCGCATTTTAGAAAAAAATTAGCCCCTCTTCATCACCGCGAAAAAATGCTTGAGATTGCATTAAAAAAAATTAACTCCCCCAAGATAAAACAGATTTCCAATAACTCAATGTCCTTTGATGTTTCAAACCCTTCTTCTTTATTTATATATCAGCAATTTAAAAAACATTTTCCTGAAAAAAAATTCTACTTTATTGGAGGATCTGATTTGCTTTTAGAAATCAAAGATTGGAAAGGTGGGAATAGCGTGAAAAAAATTATAAAATTTTTAATTGTTCCACGCGCTGGATATCCTATTAAATTCAAAAGACATGATTGGTTATATTTATCAAAAGAGATTGAGCTGATAGCATCTTCGCAGATAAGAGATTGGCTAAAAGAAAAACAATACAAAGGAAAACATTTATCAAAAAAAGTTTTTAAATATATTAAACAAAGGGGGCTTTACAAAATAATAAAATAATGATAATATGATGAATCAGAATAAAAAAATAAGTATTATTTCCGGATATTCTAGGCGCAGTAGATTATTTGCAAACAAAATGGAGCGGTGTTTAAAAGATGAAAATTTTGAAATTGTTTCATTGGCAAAAAAAACTCGACCAGATTTAATTGTAGTTTTTGGCGGGGATGGCACCATGATTTATGCTGTAAGAACTTTTCACAAACTCAATGCTCCCTTTCTGGGAATTAATAGAGGGCACTTGGGATTTTTGATGAATGATACTGAAAAACAAAAAAAATCAGATAATCAAATTATCAAAGAAGTAATAGAAAAAATTAAAAATAAAAATTTCAAAACAAAAACCTATCCTCTTATTTCCTGCAAAACAGAAAAAAAACAAGCGTATGTCTTTGGTGATTTGACGCTCCTAAATAGTTTAAGGCGAGAAGAGAGTTTCCAAACGATAAAACTTGATATAGAATTAGATAACAACAAGCTGTTTCGTTATTCTGGAGATGGTTTAATTATTTCAAGCTCAATTGGATCTACTGCGTATAATCTTTCTGCGAAAGGTCCGGCAGTGCATCGCGACATAGATTGCCTTGTTGTAACGCCAAACAATCCTCACCCAAGCGTACAGTTTAGATCTTTATTTTTCCCATTAGTGCTTCCGCGAAAAACCCTTATTAATATATCTGTTGTTGACTCAAAAAAACGTCCAGCTCAACTTGTGACAGATGGTGAAAATTTAGGACCAGTAGATAAAGCTACAATTACCACATCCAATAAATCTGTTCGGCTTTTGTACTTGAAAGAAAATTATATTGAAAATCTTGCTAAAAAAATGATAAATCCCTCTTCTTAGTATTATGAACATAATTCGTAATTCTAAGAAGGAGGAAAAGATCTTTAAAATAAAAAAGAAGAAAGGAGTGTAATATGCCAATCATCCACTCACTTCTTGACACTGACTTCTACAAGTTCACAATGGGACAAGTAGTACATCGTCTTTATCCTGATGTTGATGTTGCTTATGGTTTCAAAAACAGAACCGCAACTGTAAAGTTGGCCGATTTCATTAGTGAGAAGGAGTTGCGATTTGAATTGGACTGGGCAAAAACACTAAGATTCACAGCATCAGAACTTGAATATTTGAGAAGTATCAAAAGAACTGATGGCAAAGCAATGTTTGACGAAGATTATCTACGGTTTCTTTCAGATGTTTCATTGCCTAACTATGATTTGCGTGTTGTAGACGGACGATTTGAATTGGAATTCAGAAGTCCTTGGCAAACAGCAATTTATTGGGAAACACTTGCGCTATCTATCATCAACGAACTGTATTATCGGGCGATGACAGGAAATATGTCTATAGATGAACGCGCTGACTTTATCACAGAAGGTACTATCCGACTCAATAGAAAAATTATAGAGCTTCTTGAAAGCCCGCACGTCAAGTTCATTGAGTTTGGAACACGACGACGTTTCAGTGGCTCGTGGCAAAATAATGTCGTAATAGAACTTGCTAAGCACTTGCCAGAAAATCTGTCTGGAACGTCAAATGTTTTGATAGCAATGAAACACGGACTAAAACCCATTGGTACGATGGCACACGAAATGTTTATGGTTTGCTCGGCCCTTGCATCTGCGGATGACGAGGAACTTCGCAAGTCGCATAACAAAGTTCTTGTGGAATGGGAAGCTAATTACGCGCATGACCTTCTTGTTGCTCTTACTGATACTTTTGGAACAGATTTCTTTTTCAGCGACATGACCCGCAAACAAGCAAAAATGTGGAGTGGCTTACGACAGGATTCAGGTAATCCAATTGAGTTTGGTGAGAAAGCAATTGCTTTTTATCAAAGGCATGGAATTAATCCCTTGACTAAAATTCTAGTTTTCAGTGATGGTCTGAATGTGGAGAGAATTATTGAGATTGCAAATCATTTCCATGGACGAATCAATGTTCTTTTTGGATGGGGAACCAACCTCACGAACGACCTTGGTTTCATGTCTTTGTCATTAGTCGTTAAGGCAACAATGACAAATGGAAACGGAACAGTAAAACTTAGTGACAATCTTGCAAAAGCAATGGGCGCGCCAGAAGATATTGAACAATACAGGCGTGTATTTGGATATGATGTAGATTATTCTGAAAAATGCGTGTACTAAAAATAAAAAAGGAGAAAAAAATATGAAAGACCTAAAACAACTATTCATTCAAGATTACGAAGCAGAAACTGAAAGAATCACAGGATTTTTTCGGACCTTCTTTGATGGATGCCCGCGAAAAAGAGCTATACTGGGGTTTTCTGGTGGGATTGATTCTACTGTTGCCACAGCTTTGTGTTGTCGTGAGATTGGTCCAGAAAATGTAGATGTTGTTTTAATGCCAGCACCAAATTCATCACGGGGCTCAGTAGATGACGCGTTTAAACAGGCCAAGGTATTAGGAATCCCGTGTGAAAACATCCATTACAAACCAATTGCAGAAAAATTGAAAACGTTTGGTTTTGATGAAGAAAGTCTGCAACAAGCTAATTTGCAAATCGGCAATACTGCCGCGCGCATTAGAATGGCAACGCTTTTCCAGATTGCAGATGAAGTTGGTGCTGTGGTCATCGGGACAGAGAATCAAACTGAACATCTTCTTGGATATTTCACAATTGGCGGTGACGAGGTTTCTATTATTGAACCGTTCCAGCATCTATACAAGACAGAGGTTCGTGGACTTGCAGATTATCTTGGTAATATTATTCCAGAAATCCGCAACAAAAAACCATCGGCAGAACTTTGGGATGGACAAACTGACGAAGACGAACTTGGGTTTACTTATCATGATGCTGATATTGTACTTGCGGGTATTATGGCTGATGTGGGTTGGGTAGTATACGGCGTTACAACAGCCGTAGCAACTAAGGTTATTGCCAGAGTAAACTATACAGAATTCAAACGAGAACGACCGTTTCACCTTGAAAGGAGGCAGTAATGAGCAAGCTCGCACTTGGTGTGATTGATATGCAAGGCGATTTTGCTTTCAAAGATGGGAAACTCTATGTTAAAGGGGGGGAAGAAATCATTAAGCCGACTGAAAAACTTGTTGAAGCAGCTCGAGAAGCAGACATAAAACGCTTTTTTTCTGGTGACCAACACAACAACCCAACTCCAGAATTCGAGGATTGGGGAGAACACTGTGTTGCCGGAACATCTGGCGCGCAACTTATCATTCAGCCAAAACCTGGAGAAATCATAGTTGCAAAAGGAGATTCCCAGTTTTCAGCATTTGCACCCCGAACACATATCGGAGACGAAAGTTATTTACACAATCTCTTGCGATATGACGTTGATACAATTATTCTAGTTGGTTTGGCATATGATTTCTGTGTAGGACAAACGGCTCTAAGCGCAGCCATGTTGTATACAAACGTACTTATTGTTACTCAGTGCACTCGCTCTGTTGAGCTTCCTGAAAAGGACTATGGTACGACAATATTAAGAATGAAAAGTCTTTTGAGGGGACATAGAAACATCAGACACATTAAACCCCATGAAGCAATGAGAATGATTAAAGGAGAATAATTACTTCTAAACGGGAAATATCCTATTTCCCGTTTTTTTAATTTACTGTTAAGATAAAAATATAATATGAAATGGGGAATTTACTTAATTTGCGCGTTTTTACCAACTTATCTTATAAGATTTGAGATTTTTGGATTGCCGATAACTGTGCTTGAAGTAATGATTTTAATTTTATTTGCAACTTGGTTAATTAGAGGCGGATACAAAAATGTCATTCCTGCGAAGGCAGGAATCCATTCGTTTGTCATTCCTGCGAAGGCAGGAATCCATTCGTTTGTCATTCCTGCGAAGGCAG
>JAYEKT010000120.1:0-1550 GCA_034716735.1 Patescibacteria group bacterium | reverse complement strand
CTACTTTCTTTTTCGTTACCTTTTTGGTAGCTTTTTTCTTTTTAACCATTTGAATTTATTCAAATTGCAAATATTTTGCAATCCTACTAAATTACCTTAAGCTTTGACAAATAGTCGACTACTCTATTTGTCTCAAAAGACTAAATGATTTTTAAAATAATTAATATGTTATTAAATTTTATATAATGCTTGCAAAGCGGTCAAGTGCAAAACTCAAAGATGGATTATTTCTTCTTCTAAAATTATTTTAAATTTATTTTTAACTTTAGTCTTGGCTAATTTTATTAAAGCAAGAACATCCTTTGCTTTAGCGTTTCCCATATTAATAATAAAATTAGAATGCTCTTCTGAAATTTTTGCGTTACCTATTCTCTCTCCTTTTAGCCCGCTTTTTTCTATTAGAAAGGCTGCTGGAATTATCCCTCTTTTGTTAAATTTTTTTAATTCTGGAAACTCTTCTATTAACTTTTTATTTTTAATTTTTATTTCCTTATTTTTAAACGCGCATCCAGCAGAAGAGAATTTAAATGGTTGAGTTTTTTTCCTATAATTTAAATATTCTTTAATTTTATTCTTAACTTCTATCTTTTCCAATTGTTTTTCTTTAATGCTCTGTTTCTTTTTTAAAGATTTAAGAAAACTAAAATCAAAAATTACAGAAAGTATTATTAAATTCTTTTTATGTTTAAAAATACTTTCTTTGTTGAAAAATTTACAATCTTTCTTTGAAATAATTTTAATTCTTAATGTTTTAGAATCCAATACTTCAATATTCTGAATAAAATCAGATATACTAAATCCAAAAGCTCCTGCGTTTCCATAAATTGCTCCGCCAATTGTTCCTGGAATTCCTGCTGCCCATTCCATTCCTGTTAAAGACTTTTTTTCTGTCATTTTTGCCAAATCTTTCAATAAACTACCTGCCTGAGCAACAATTCTTAAACCATCTGTTTTTAATCCAGATATTAAAATCTTAATAACAATACCATTGAACCCTTTGTCGCTAACCAATAAATTACTACCTTCTCCTAAAATAAAAAAAGGAATGCCTTCCTTTTTTGCGAACTTAATCGCTTCAATAAGATCTTCTTTATTTCGAGCTATAAAAAAATATTTAGCAGGACCTCCTATTTTAAATGAAGTATAGTTTTTTAATGAAATATTTTTCTTAATCTTAATCATTGTTTATTAAAGATTAATTAAAAGGGCCAGAAGAGTTACTCCAATTCTAAGTTTTTAGTGAGTGCTACCTTCCGACCCAATTTTTATTATATGTTATTTAAAAAAGTAAAGCAATTTTTATATGTTAACAAATAGATAGAAAGCAAAAGACCTTGCCGAAACAAGGTCCTCTACCAACTCAGATGAAGTCTGCTAAAAGCAGAACAACACTCACTGCCTAGATGATAGCAAATTTAAAATGTTTTGTCAAATATCTCTGTGTAAAATTTCATTAATCTTGGCTATTGTCTTGCTACCAACATAACCGGTTCCATTTTTCAAGCCCAATGGGTCAAGAACATCTTGAGAATATTTTTCTTGAAATCTTA
>JAYEKT010000119.1:0-7167 GCA_034716735.1 Patescibacteria group bacterium | reverse complement strand
CCGTTCTCTTTTCGACCTTTTGGACCAAGAAAATAAAAAGCGGTTGGGAATTTCACCCAAGACTTATACCTCTTGGAAAGTGAAATCTCCCAACCACTTTTTATAGTGATCAGTCAAACTATCGCATATGGATTTTGGCAGATTTCCCCAAAACCCTTTTTCGTTAATACGAAAAGTGATAGCCGGCTTCTGGTTCCCTGAAGCTACGGGTTAAATCCATTTAGGATTTGTATTTTTAGTATAACATAAAAATCCAAAAACGCAAAATATCGAATTAAATTTAACCAAAAATCGCCTAAAACCATAGACGATTTTTTATTGACTTGTATTAAATTTAACAAATTACTCCGTATTCTGAACGAAATCCAAACTTTTTCAAGGAAAATCCGAACGCTGAATTTTGAAAAAGATTTGCACTCGGGCTAACAAAAATTCCTTCCCCCAAACCCCCTCCTTTTTTTGCCCTTTTACTTTTCGACGGAGTTTATCCCGCTGAATAGCGCAACCCAATTTTTTTCGGCGGGGTTTGAAGCTGTGCCAACGAAGTTGGCGCACCACCTAAATTCTTTTCATTTGTGCAATTATTTGATTAGCCAAATCTCTTTTATCAATCAAATAATTGTCCCACTTGTTTGAATCATTTCTCTTGCGTCCCGCAACAAAACCTAACGATTTCCCATTATCGAGTTTATTTGCCATCTTCAAAAAATCTGGTGCTGGAACAAACCAAAGATACTCCCAGATATCGCCTTGCTCTGTATCAAAAAAGCAGAAAACAGTCGCCATTGAATAATTATCAACCACACCTAACGCTTTTGTCGTTGCGGTAAAAATTCCATCAGGATTATCGCCGAAACGGCTTTTAATCTGAATATACATTGTTTTTAAACTTCCTTTTTCTTTCACAATCAAATCGATTCCTTCGTCATCAGAAATCGGCTTATAGCAAGAAAGAGTTGTATCACCGTAAAGCGCAACAAGCTCTGCGATTCTTGCTTCGGCAATATCTCCTTTCTGTTTGGTAGAAACATCTTTTGAAATTTTATAGATTTTTTCTACTTTTTTTTCTTTCTCTGTTTTTTGTTTCGTTTCTTCAAATTTTGGATTTATGCCAAATGTCGAAGGATCAGTCTTTATAAAACGCGATTTTTCTTTCTTTGTATTTATATCAACAACAAGCAAAGCATTCATTGTCGCTTCCGGTGTTTTACCGTCTGTTACTAAACCATGCTCAAGAGCCCGCTTAGTAATTTCTTTACTATGAAGCGGTTTACCTGATTCCTTTAGAATTTTGTAAGCTAAATCTTTAAATGAATTCATATTATTTATGATAGTTTAATCAAAGCTTGATCTGATTCTTTTTAAGGCTAGCCAAAAAACGTTCTTCGCAAAAATAATAATCACCTCTACTAATTTTGTTTCCGCATTTTGAGCAAATATGATCTATTCTTGTTTTTTTCTTTTTTAATTCCATAAAATTTTATAATCTAGTTATAAGATAAGCTTCTTGGCAAAATCTTGAAAATTATCAAACCAATACCCTCTATAATTCTCTGGCACTTCAGCAATACCCCGTTTTGATTTTAATAATAATTTAGTCTCAATATCAAAGCCATTAAAAGGATATTTCTTGCTTTTCTTCGTATTATCGTTAGTCTCAAAAATTTTTGAATAACCGTCTATTTTCCGTAATCCGTCGGTGTGCTCTGTGCCTTTAGGGTCAATAAAAACAATAGTATATTCATTTCCTCTCTTTAGCCAGAATATAAAATCCGGTAAAAATCTTGCCATATTATTCTTTCTTGGACTGTAATAAGGAATATAAACCTGATCTAGTGTCTGATCCAATTTTGAAAACATCCACCAATCATAGTTTTTAAAAATGTTATCATCCGTCTGTAAATAAGCTTCAAGCTCTTCAACGAAATTTATTTCACTTTCTACGTCAATAATGTGATTTAGATAATCAACTTTTTCTTGTTCCGAAACTATAATGGGGTGGTAATAATGGTTCGTAAGATATTTTATCTTTATTCTCTGGTCTTCTATCTCAAATTCACTTGAACCAAATAAACTCATCTGCTTACGAGCAAACTCCTCCCTTGGAATTTTACCGTATTGTTTATATAATTCCTTTTGTTTTTGGGGAAGTGTTTTTATTTTTTCCAGCTTCTGCATTAACTCTTCGTATTTATCTCCATCAGTAAATTTAATTTTCTTAAAGTGAACTATCTCATCTTCTAATTTCTTAAATTTATCAAATTCTCTATCTTCAATACTAAAATAATCAAATAGCCTGCCTAATAAAAGCGCTGGTTCGTCGATAGACCTTGTCTCGTTAAGATCAAAATATCTCTCTTCATTTTCACTTTTTATGCTATCAGAAACCTTTAATAATACTTTTGCTTCACACTCATATTTCGCTAAAGCTACCTTTTCAGCTAAATAGTCTAATAAACGTTTGGTTGATTTGTAGTCATCTTGATTGACAGAAAACTTTTGAATTTCTTCGACTTCAGCAAAAATCTTTTCTGATTTTTTGTAAACCGGTACAAGTAGGATGTGCTTACTCGCTTCTGCGTTAACAATAAACGCCTGTCCAATATCCCTATCCTGTTTTTCTTCTTTAAGTCTTTTTATTATTTCTTTAAGATTTTCTGCATTAGTTCCAAATATAAACAAGCTTTCAATAGGCAACATTAACGGTCTTGCATTTGTAAATATTTTTTCGCTTATCTCCTTTGCGTTATATAAATTAACAAGCCTCTTCCTTTTATTTTTTAATGGCTCAATACGAACACCACGACCAACAGATTGCAAAACAAATTTTTTGGCATCTTTGCCAACACCAATATTTATAAACAACAATAAATTCGGTCTATTAGAGTCCCAACCTTCATAAAAAGCTCTTGATCCCATCAGAATATTTATTTCAGAATCATCCCGATTAATTTTTTTAAAGACACTCTCGTTTTCAAAACTTTCAATAATTTCATATCCGCCCAATGTATCTTTTAGCCATCCTGAGATATCTCCAATTTTAATCAAAGCAAATGGCTTTTCTGAGGTTTGCAGTTTAAAAATGATTTCATTTTTATTGCCAGGAATTTTTAATGCTTCGATATTCCCAGCCTGTTTTGAATTGAAAACAGATTCTAAAATATCTTCATATTTAATTTTTGAAAATGTATTCTTGTCTATGGCAACTTCAGTGTTTTCAAAAACATATTTACGAGCTTGAGCAAATTCTGACATCAACTCTTCTTTTGCATCTGAAAATAAGCTAACCCGAATTTCTCTCTTTGCCACTTTTTCTAATTCAGCGAAAAAAAGTTTTAAGTCAGCCTCTTTAGTGTCAACAGAATTGACCAAGGTTAAAAGCAAGGGGCGGTGATATAATTTTTTTTCTTTTTTCTTAATCTTCGCAAAATATTTATTAATATATGTTTGCAATAATAGTGTCTTCAAAACAATTTTTTGTTTTTCTATTGTTGAAAAATCATCTTCGTCGCGAAAAGCAGTTACTTCTTGCTCTGAAACAAAAATATGTTTTCCATATCCCTCTTCAATAAATCTAGAAAGATTGAAATTAAAAGCGCAAGTTGCATAATCTCGAGGATCGGTAAAAGTAGCAGAAAAATTAAACAAAAATCCATTTCTAGAAAGAACCGAATAGAGCATCTGTCGCTTGCTATCTTCTTTGTCTCCCTTGTGTGCCTCGTCTAAAAGAATATACCATTGCCCGTTGTTATCATAATTTCTAAAATCTACAATAGTTTCCTTGTGTTCGTCAGATATAAGATCCGAACGATAATAAAAAACGGTTATTTCATTTTTAGAAAACGGCAATGCATTTTCTCTTTTAACGCTTTCGTATTCTTTTAAGCTTTTAAGATTGATTCTCGTATCGAAATTATGGCTATTGAATTCATCTACATGTTTTTTGAATTGTGCTAAAAGATCGTCTCTGTGTGCTAAAAACAAAATATCTTTTTGTGGGATTTCTTTTTTGCTGGCAAGTTGCCCTAATAAATTAATAAGTTTTACTAAAATTAGAGTTTTGCCCGAACCGGTTGCCATCCAAAAACTCATTCTATTAATAAAATGAGAAAAAGAAATTTTATCATCTACAACAAAATAATCTTTATCATATTCTAAAAGATATTTAATGGTTTTACCGTCTTTTTTCTTTTCTAAATCGTAATCAAATTTTTCTTCGTATCCATTAGCTTCATATATTTTATAAAACTCTTCTTTTTTGCCTTTGTTTTCTTTATAAAACAAATGAAGCGCTTTAAGGGCATGCTCTAATCCTTGCTTTTGAAAATCATAAAGTGTTTTATCTTTAGAAAATTTAGCAAGATCAAAATTCTGCCATTTTACAGGCAAGCTATCAAAAGAAATATCTGCTAAAATATTTTGCAAATAAAGCTTCATATCACCACCAAATTAAAGGTTTTATATCTTTGTAATCTATATCCTTAGTATTTATCTTGCTTCCGTCTGTAAATTCAACTTCTTCATCTTGTATCTTCTTAATCCATTTTCCAGTTAAATTAGAGAGAGTTTCTGCAATATCTATATTCGGATATAACTTACTTAAATCTATCTTGACTTTGTTGTTCTTATAATCAATCTCCATGGCTTTAAGCATTTTTTCATCTTTCATAAACACATAATCCTGATACGCTTTATCGCTTGTTTTGTTAAACAAATCTCCATCAGCATATTTTGTATTTGCCAAAGCGTCCTCATATTGTTCAAGCTCATAATATTTAAAAAAGCCACTACCTTGATATTCCTTTACTGTTTTTGAAATCCCTGACTTATCATAAGCCAATACTCTTTTCATTCTTGGCAAAGCCACACCGTAAAAATGTTCGCCCATTTCTATGCCCAACCACTTACGATTGAGCTTGTGTGCTACTGCTATTGTTGTGCCACTACCTAAAAAATAGTCCATCACTAAATTATCTTTTTTTGAAGTAGATTCTATGACTCGCTTTAAAAGGATTTCAGCATTTTCTGTCTGAAAATCCCAACTAGAAGAATAGCCCGGAATATCGGTCCAGTTAGCATTGGCTCTTATATGTTCACTTTGTAAAATTTCGGGTGTCCCGGCTACTTTATCCCCTTTTAGGTCGATATATTCTTTTCCATTGTTTATCCTAATTCTATTATTCTTAAGATACTCGTTAATTTTTTTTTGAGACAATGCCCAATGCCTACCCTTTGGTGGAAGCAATGGCTTGCTATTAAAATATCTTACTTGCAATTCATATGTTGTCCTTTCTTTTGGTAAATGCATCTGTTGCCATTTAACCTCTTCTCGTTTGACTAGTGGATGAGTAAATAAACTTTTATTCTCTTTTGAATAAAAGAAGAGAGTATCATATCCTGTTTCCATTTTCCCGGTTTCGCCTTTGGGAACTGTGCCGCGAGATATGGCAATTTCATTTTTGAAGTTTATTAAAATATCGTCCATTAACAACCTCACGATCCAGTTACCGTTATAGTCGCAACGGACAAAAATGCTCCCTTCTTTACTCAGCCAATTTTTAACAAAAGGCAAGCGATTTTCTAATAAAGTGGCCCATATAGAATCTTTATAGTTTACATTGTAATAATAATCTGCGTTAGCTCCTAAGTTAAACGGAGGATCAATGTAAATTGTCTGCACTTTTTCTTTGAATTTTGGCAAGATTGTGTTTAGCGCCTGATAGTTTTCGCTTTTTATCAACCATCCATCTAATTGACTATCTAAATCTTCAAATAAAGATAAAATTTCAATTTCTAAATCTTTAAAGTATTTTGTGTCTATTGGTAAATGCTCGTATTTTTTATCATTAATGTCTTTTACTTTGAATTTTTTATTAATAATACCCAGTTCTTGCCATTCATTAATTTGCTCTTTAATTCCTGCATGCTTGAGTATCTTTTCTACTAATTTCTTGTCAGCAATTTTATCTATGGTAATGACATAATTACTATTTTTAACAAACTTCGGTTTATTCCAAATCTTCACTAACTCATCTTCAAACTGACTAATAAAATCAATTACCTTAAAAGAAATATCTTTCAATATTTGCAGTTGATCCACTCTTTTCGATGACCACTCTTTAGCTCCACTCCAAAAATATTGATAACTCCAAAGCTTAAACTGTTCCTGTAAAAAGTCTTTGGCGTTTTTGTTTATAAAAAAATCAACTTCTGACTGTTTGCCAAAAACTTTAAATGCTTTTTCTAATTCTTCTTCGCTTATTGATACCCCTTTTTTCTTGAGTACTTTTAATATTTCGTCATTTTTTGTTTTCTTTCCCTTTTCAGAATATTCCACTGAAAAATCAATCGTTCCATCGGCTCTAACTTCTTTAAGGTTAAATACGAGTGTTCTTTTTTCGTTTGCTTTTTTATTCTTAATACTTTTTGCGTCAAAAAAGAATTTATATCCCTCAAACTCTACCGGCATACTCCTGAAAATTCTGTCAGTTTTAACATAGTAAAGCATTTGAGTTTTCCAAAATAGAATTACATCTTTTTCGTTAGTATAAACTTTTTCATATATATCATTATGAAAAGGCGTTGAGTTAAAATAAATCGAACCGCTTTCTGCAAAATATCGGTTAAAGAAAGAATGAAGCTTGTCAAACATTTCTTCTCTAAATTTGTGATGCTTTTTTATTGCCTTATCAATATCTTCTTTGAGCAATTTTTCGATTTGAGAATAATAGATAGACTTAATTCTCATTAAGTTAATAAAACCACCCTCGCCCTCAATTTTTGCCCCGACAAAGATATTTTGAAGTGCTTTGAAAAATTTTTGTTCTTTTGTCATATATTTATTTAATTAAATCATCAACATCAATCTTTGGCTCTAAGATTAATGCTTTATATTACTTTACCGCTAATTCTGTCGGATTTCAAGGAGATTTAACAAAAAATCGCCTGTTCTGTTAGGCGATTTTTTAAGTGTTCTAATTTGCTCCGTGGGTAGAATAAAATTTGTAATTAAAAATCAATAAAATACTCAAAATGTCTCGCATCTTGTTTCTCTGATGTTCTTACTATTAACCATTTTCGTTTTTTGTATGAACCTATCTCTTCTATTTTCCAACCAAGATTTTTAACAAAAAAAGATACTGCTTTTCTGATCGCCACATTATCATA
>JAYEKT010000118.1:0-7384 GCA_034716735.1 Patescibacteria group bacterium | reverse complement strand
CAATTTATGAAAGAGTTTGAAAAAAAGCTTAATCTTTCCACCAAAAAAATATCTATTACAAAAATAAAAACAGAGATTATTGTCCCACAAAAAACACTAAGCGGTTTGAGTGATAGAATAGAAAATGCTAAATCAACTTTTGCTGTTGAGGATTTAAAAATATATAATAATATCTTGCTTATAGATGACGCGCTTGGTTCTGGCGCGACCTTGAATGAAATTACTGCTCAAATTAGGGATAGAGGAATCTGTCGTGGAAAAATTATTGGGCTTGCAATAGTAGGAAGTTTTAAAGGTTTTGATGTAATTAGCGAAGTTTAATTAAATTAAAATAAAAAAAATCGTAGCCCTCTCCGGGACTAATGACAATTTTTATTCCGAAACCCTGAACACTTCTTCAACTGATGTAAGCCCGTCAGTTGCTTTGAGTAATCCATCTTGGACCATTGTTACCATTCCTTGTTTAACAGCAGTTTGTTGAATTTTGAGTTCTGAAATTGCTTTGTCTGACATTAGCGCTTTAATTTCTGGCGTTACAATCATAATTTCATAAATACCAACTCTTCCCTTGTATCCAAGAGTACCGCATGCTTCGCATCCTTTGCCTTTGTAGAATTTTAATTCTTTGGGTTGTTCAGATTCTGGTAATTCTGCCAGAATTTTTTTAACTCTTTCAAGTTTGTCTGGTTCAAGTTGAATTTCTTCTTTGCATTTTTTACAAATGCGGCGCACGAGCCGTTGTCCAATCACAGTATTTAATGCAGGCGCTAATAAAAATGGTTTAATATTCATTGATAAAAATCTAGGAATGGCGCCAGATGCGCTGTTTGTATGAATCGTAGAAACAACAAGATGTCCAGTAAGCGCGGCTTGCACCGCAACTTCAGCAGTATCTAAATCACGAATTTCTCCAACCATAATAACATCAGGATCCTGTCGCATAATAGATTTTAATCCCTTTGCAAAAGTATATTTTTTTGAATAATCTACCTGACTTTGATTAATACCCTTAAGTTTGTATTCAATTGGATCTTCAAGTGTTATTATTTTTACTTCTGGTTTTTGAAGTTTTGTGAGAATAGCATAAAGCGTTGTTGTTTTTCCAGAACCAGTCGGGCCAGTTGTGATAATCATTCCGTTAGGACGTTCTACTTCTCGTTTTATTTGTTCATATGCTTTTCCTCTAATTCCCAAATCTTCAAAGCTAAGTCCTGTTGTCGCGCTTCTCAATAATCTCATCACAACACTTTCACCAAAAGAAATAGGAACAGTTGAAACACGGACGTCTACCTTGTCATCTGTTAGATGAATAGTGAATCTGCCATCTTGCGGTTTGTTTGTTACATTAATTTTTAATCCTGACAAAAGTTTAATTCGTGAAATAATCTGCGACCATGATTTTTTTGGTATTGTCGCAACATCATTAAGCATGCCGTCTAAACGAAATCTAACAGCAATATTTTTTTCTTCAGCTTCTATGTGAATATCTGACGCTTTGTTTTTTAATGCCGTAGCAATTAACATTGAAACAATTTCTGTTGTTGATACACCTTTTATTTTTTCATCTAATGTCTTGAAATCAGTAATTTCTTCTTGGAATTTTTTAAGTTCTGCTTCGGTAATTTCAACACCTCTTACCACCTTTCTTACCTTTGGAATCATTGCATAAAGTTTGATGGCGGCGTCAAAACTATTTTTAGTAATTTTGTAAAAAACAACACTGCCATGAAATTTTTCCTCTAATTGATATTTTAATTCTTCAAGTTTTTTATCTGAAGGATTAACGGCGCCAACTCTGATTTCTGCGCCAGTATTCAAAAAGCAGACGACTTTAATCTCATCTGCTTGTTCTTTTTGAATAGACGCAATCGCTTCTGGACTAATAGGAAACCCAACAAGATTTATATATGCAATGCCTGTTGTTGTGGCAGTTTTTTTTGCTTCTTTTTCTTTTTCTTTAATTTTAATTTCACCCATCTTTTCTTCATACTTTTTTTCGACCCCATCTTCAACATCTTCTTTGGCAATCTTTAATTTACCAGAATTTGATTTGCTGGATTTTTTGAGTAAATCTTCAATTGAAGGATTGTCATTAGACATTTATTTTTTAAGCTTTTTAAGTTGTTCTGGTATTCCTTTTAATGTTCTGACAATTGCGCTAATCGCTCCTTTATCAGAAAGTTTCATATAGAGTATTGTCCAGCTTGTGAGTTGAAATGCTGTAAAAGCGCTTCCTAAAACTATAACCGTGAATAAGAAAATAATGAGGGCAAGAGTGATGATAACAGTGAGACCGACTTCTCCTACTAAGAAATTTAATGCAATACCTAAAACAAGGAATGGAACTGAAAGAATGAGAAGCGCGATACTGACGACAAGTCCTAAGCCGACACTAAGACCTAATAAAATCAATGCCATTTCCAAACTGATTAACCAGTGTTTTTTAAGAATTTGCAAACCATCCTTAATCGCAATCCAAAGTGGGAGTTTTTTAACCATTATACCAGCTACCGCGTAAAGCATTACAAAAAGGACTACTAATGAAAGCGGAATAGACACAAGAAATGCTAAAAAGTAAAAGACATTACTCCAAGCAGTGTTTTGTCCTGCAAGCAAGACGACAGGCAAACCAACAAGAAGAAGAAGCAAAAAGATTATTATTTTCGCGCCCAGATTAAGACCCAAAATGTGGAAAAATTTTGAGATGGTTTTATCAAACCCTTTTCTAAGGTTTACTTTTTTACCTTTTGAAAGCGCTCCTGCAGAATAAACTGCGCCTCCTTGAGAAGCTATCGCGAGAACATATAATCCAACAATTAAGATTATACCCAACGTCGTTCCTGCTACAAGCCCAGGTGTTCCAAGCGAATTTACAAGCGTTGTTCCCGTTCCTTCAAAGATTGTAAAAGGTGGAGCGGTGAAATTTGCAAAATTTTTGATTAATGCTTTGGCTCCGACCGTGTTCCATCCTTTTATTATTACGTCATACACACCTCCGCTTCCTAAGAATGTGGCGAAAAAACCAAACACCCAAAGGAATTTATTGCGCCATGTGAGTTCCAACGCTTTTTTAAGGATAGGACGATAAAGAGCTTCTTTTTTATTAAACATATGCCTCCTTTCTTTATAATTAAATTACTTTTTAAGTGGTTTTTTAGACCCAACTATTTTTTCAAAGTCCTCGCGTTCCAAAGTTTCTTTTTCAAGCAATGTTTTTACTATTTTTTCTAATTTGGATTTTTCTTTTCTCACAATCTCTTCTGCGGTTTTTAAGCCGCCGTTCGTAATTTTTGTGATTTCCGCATCAATTTTTTCAGCAACTTTTTCACTATAATCTCGCTGTTCAGAAATTTCCCTGCCTAAGAAAATCATTTCTTGTGTTTCACCAAAAGTGCGCGCTCCCAATTCTTCGCTCATACCATATCTTGTTACAAGTTGCCGCGCCATTTTGGTCGCAACTTGCAAATCGTTTGACGGTCCTGTTGTTGTTTCTCCAAAGATTTCTTTTTCTACAACATATCCGCCAAGAGTTACAGCAATGTCATCTAAAAATTCTGATTTAGTTCTAAGGTGTTTATCTTCTGTTGGGAGTTTGATAGTGTAACCAGCAGCTCGTCCGCGTGAAATTATTGAAATTTTTTGGACAGGATCCGCATGTGGCAACTCATGGGCAACCAAAGCGTGTCCGGCTTCATGATATGCAATTCGTTTGCGTTCTTCTTCAGAAAAAATTCTGCTTTTTCTTTCGGGCCCGAGCATTACTTTTTCTACACTTTCAAGAAGTTCATCCATGCCGATTTTTTTCTTGTTTCTTCTTGCAGTTAAAATCGCCGCCTCATTTAAAAGATTTGCCAAATCTGCTCCAGAAAATCCAGGTGTTCGTTCAGCGATTTTTCTAAGAGACACACTTTCTATAATAGGTTTTCCTTTTGCATGTATTTTTAATATCTCTTCCCTGTCTTCTATATTTGGTTCGTCAAGAACAACGCGTCTATCGAATCTGCCAGGGCGGAGTAGGGCAGGGTCTAAAACATCTGGTCTGTTTGTTGCCGCTACTACTATTATGCCAAGATTTGGATCAAAACCATCCATTTCAACTAAAATTTGGTTTAATGTTTGTTCTCTTTCGTCGTGAGAACCACCTAATCCAGCTCCCCTTTGTCTTCCAACCGCGTCTATTTCATCAATAAAGATAATGCACGGCGCGCTCTTTTTTGCTTTTTCAAATAAATCTCTAACACGCGCAGCTCCAACACCAACAAACATCTCCACAAACTCTGAACCAGAGATATGATAAAATGGAACATTTGCTTCGCCAGCGACAGCTCTGCCAAGAAGGGTCTTTCCTGTTCCAGGCGCTCCCATTAAAAGAACACCTTTTGGGATTTTTGCGCCAAGCGCGACAAATTTTTTAGGATGTTTTAAAAATTCTACTATTTCCTGCAATTCTTCTTTTGCTGTTTTTACACCTGCGACATCTTTAAATGTTTCTTTATTTTTTGCCTCTTTCCCAACTTCTTTTGCGCCGCTTTTTCCAAATGACATTGCGCGAGTATTTGCTCCCTGCGCTTGCCTAAACATGAAATATATAAAAATAGCAATAAACAAGAAGGGGATAAGAAAAGGAAGGGCGTTAATCAAAAATGCTGTGATACCCGTTTCTTTTTTAACAGAAATTTCTATTACTTTAATTTTTTCTGTATCAGCATTATAATTTTTCAAAACTTCGCCAAGCGGTTCGTTCGGTTCCTTAAAAGAAATTTTTTCATTATCATTAAAATCAGAAAAAGTTAGCTTGTCCCCACTGATTTCTATTTTTTTAATCTCACCTCTGTCTACTGCCGCAACCATTTCGCCGATTCCAACCTCGTCTGGTTTTTCTGTCTGCATATTATAAGTGCTGAAAATTCCTCCTATTGCAAGCAGGATTATAAGGAAAAGAATTACGCTCCGTATGATATTTCTCATAATGTATTTTCTTTAGTTATTATATCATCAATTTATATATTATAGAACAGGTGGATAAATTTGGCAAGGGAGTTGACTTAGATAAAAGAATATGATAAACTAAGGCGAAATCAGTTCTTTAATAAAAATGATATGAAGTGTCATCCTTGCGAAGGCGGGGAACCAGAATAAAAAAGAAAGGAGAGAAAATGAAAATAGATAAATCCAGAATCCGTGGTATAAGTAAGGTAGAAATGAATTGCTATACTTTGGGACCCTTTTTGGTTCATGGTAATTATGCCGAAGGTGAGTTTGATGTTCCTTTGATTACAGCAGAAGCGCCTCTTGTTTTGGCAGTTAATCGTGGTAGAAGCGTGGTATATTTGGCAGGCGGAGTTGGTGTGGAAATTCTGAAAGATGAGATGACGCGCGCGCCTTTGATTACTACGTTTTCGCATGACACAGCGCTTCGGCTATCAGGGTATATAAAAAGATACTTTAAAGAATTGAAAAAGGTGGCAGAATCAACTACTCGTTTTGGTAAATTGACGAGTATTGACCCGAAGGTTTGTGGAAGTGATTTATATCTTCGCATTGGAATGTCTTGCGGCGATGCGGCAGGTCATAATATAACGGAAAAAGCCGCGATTGCTATTTCAAAACACCTTGAAGATATTCCTGAATTTAAGGGGAGTGTTTATTTGTTTTCTATAAGTAGTAATTATGACACAGATAAAAAGCCATCGCGCGTGAATCTTGTAGAAGGAAGAGGAAAGTGGGTTAAAGCAAAAGCAAAAATTTCAAGAGAAATTGTCGAAAAGAAGTTCAGGACATTGCCCGAAACGATTGTTGAACTAAATTATAAGAAAAATGTTATTGGTTCTAGATTAGCAGGCACTCTTGGTGGTTGTAATTCACATTATGCAAATATGGTAGCCGCTGTGTTTTTGGCGACTGGGCAGGATGTTGCAAATGTCGTGGAGGGTTCTATGGGATTTACGACCGCAGAGTGCACTGATAGCGGAGATTTATTGTTTGGAATTGAAATGCCTTGCTTGATTTGTGGTACAATTGGCGGAGGAATAGATGTTCCTTACGCGCAAGCAAATCTAGAAAGAATGAGATGCGCTGGAGGAGGTAATCCTTCTGGTTCAAATGCAAAGAAATTCGCAGAAGTAATCGCAGCAGTAGTTTGCGCAGGAGAGCTTTCAACAATGGCAGAGCTTACAAAAGGAGGAGAATTTATCAAAGCTCATTTGGAAATGGAAAGATAAAATCAAAACCACCCCGTGGCTAACGGAGTGGTTTTTTAAATTGTTTACTCTTTTGTTGATTCAGTCGGTTTTGATTTTTCGGAAGGGACTTTAGGGGTTTCGGCAGGGGTTACTTTTTCTTCTTTCTTTTCAGTATTTTCCTTAAGTTTTTCTTCGGGTTTTTTTTCTTCTTTCTTTTCTTTCATTGCTTTCAAGCTCAATCCCAACCTGTGATATTCTGGTTCAATCGAAATAATCTTGAAGTCCTTATCATCGCCAGGTTTGGCAATATCTTCTGGTTTTTTTCCAAACTCAAGACCGAGTTCAGAAACATGCGCAAGTCCGTGAATGTCATCATCCAATTCCACAAAGAATCCAAAAGGATTAATTTTCAATATCTTTCCTTTAACAATTTGTCCAATTTCATATTTTTTAGCAATTTCTTTCCATGGATCGTCTGCAAGTTTTTTGATTGATAAGAAGATTTTAGAACCCTCAATTCCAACAATTTGCGCTTTTATTTTTTGTCCGACTTTGAGCAAGTCGCTTGGGTGGTCAATTCTTTGCCATGCAATTTCTGAGATATGAACCAATCCTTCTAAATCATTGAATTTTACAAAAGCGCCAAAATCAGCAAGAGCTGAAACTTCACCTTCAACCGCATCTCCAACTTTATATTTTTCAATAACTGTTTTTTGTTCTTCTTCCCAAAGATTTTTTTCCGAGAAAATAAGTTTTTGTTCGTTTTCATCTGCATCAAGAACCTTGACTTTTATTTTTTGTCCAATAAAACTTCTGAGTTTTTCTAATATCTTTGATTTATCGCCACCTGAAACACGTGGATAATTTTCAGGACTCAATTGCGAGACAGGTAAAAATCCTCTTGCGCCTTCAAATGAACCAAGTAAGCCGCCTTTATTTGCTTCTATTATATAGATGGTAATAGCTTCTTTCTTTTCTTTAAAATTCTGGATTCTATCCCATGCCCTTCTTTGTCCTGCAGAACGTAAAGATAATTCTAATTCCCCATTTTCATTTTCTAATTCTACAACAGTTGCTTCTATTTCATCGCCAGGTTTAACGTCTGCAAGACCTGGGTCATCAGACAATTCTCTCCCGCGAACTATGCCAGTTCTAAAACCTTCAATATCAATTCTTATTTCACGTTTTGTAACAGAAACTAC
>JAYEKT010000117.1:8460-24846 GCA_034716735.1 Patescibacteria group bacterium | reverse complement strand
GGTTGTGAGGCCTTTATTACAAAGTCAGATCTTGTTGGTGGCAAATGTCCGGACCACAAAAAAAAGCCAAAGAAAATTAAAGAAAAAAATCTTTTTTTCAGGGTTACAAAATATCGTAACGCGCTTTTAGAACACATTAAGAAAAATCCAGATTTTATACAGCCAAAATCTCGCAGAAATGAAGTAGTCAGTTTTATCAAAGATTTTATGGAAGATTTCAGCATTTCGCGTGAAAATGCAGAATGCGGAATACCTGTTCCAAAAATTGCTAAATTAAAAGAGGGAGACACGCTTTATGTTTGGTTTGACGCTCTTATCAATTATATTTCTGCGCCGCCTGAGAAATATTGGCCTGCAAATGTTCATTTAGTCGGAAAAGATATTATTAAATTTCATTGCGCTTATTGGCCGGCAATGCTAATGGCAGCTGGTTTGCCATTACCTGAAAGAGTTTTTGCGCATGGATTTTTTACAATTGGTGGTGAGAAGATGAGTAAGAGTACTGGAAATATAATAGATCCGCTTGAGGTGGTAGAGAAATACGGGATAGATTCTTTGAGATATTTTTTCATGCGTGAAATAAGATTTGGCGAAGATGGCGATTTTTCAACAGAGAAATTAAAAGAAAGGCACAATAAAGATTTAGCAAATGATTTTGGAAATTTAGTGAATCGTATTCTTGCAATGACAGAAAAATATTTTAATGGAAAAGTTCCGCGCAAAGTTAGCGCGCGTTTATCATACACATGGAAACAATATGATACAGATATGGATGCTTTAAAACTGAATGATGTGATTGAATCAATCTGGCAAGTAATACGCGAGGCAAATCAGTTTATTGAAATTGAACAACCATGGGCTTTGGCAAAAAATAATAAAAAACGTCTTGAACGTGATATTTATATCCTTCTTGAAACTTTGAGAAATTTGGGCTGGATGCTTTGGCCAATAATGCCTGAATCAGCAGAAAAAATTTGGAAACAGCTCGGCATCTTAAAAACAGAGAAGAAATTAAAATACAAAGATGCAAAAAAGTGGGGAGGATTAAAACCTGGAGGGAGAATCAAAAAAGGCGAACCACTTTTCCCTAAAATTTAATTGCCTTTTTGGTAGAAAGGAGAATATATGACAATTTTCGACATAATGTTATTTATAATTCTTGGTGGTTTTACTTTGTTTGGGTTTTGGTTTGGTTTAATTCATACTTTTGGCGCGCTTTTCGGAGTATTGATTGGCGCTGGCGTGGCATCTCGTTTTTTTGATGTTGTGGCAGATTTTCTTCACGCGTACACAGGTGGAAATATCAATGCCTTGAAAGTCATTGTATTTATCATATTATTTTTGTTGATTAATCGGCTGGTTGGTTTTGTATTTTATCTTTTAGAAAAAAGTTTCCGCTTTTTGGAAATTCTTCCGTTTTTGGCAGGCATCAATCGATTAATGGGCGCAGTTTTAGGGTTTTTAGAAGGTGGATTGATAATTGGACTTTTCTTATATTTCGCATCTATTCATCCATTTAGTTTGTGGCTTTCCGAGATGATATTAGAACAATCTCAATATGCGCATTATTTTCTAAACGCAGCAAACATCCTAATGCCACTTTTGCCAGAAGCGCTTAAAGAATTGGAGGCAAAATTACCGGAAATTATTACTAAATAAATTTATGCCTAAATTAATTGACACTCACTGTCATGTAAATTTCAACGCATATAAAGACGATTCAGACGAAGTAGTCAAAAGAACTTTGAAAGAAGATGTGTGGATGATAAGCGTTGGTTCGCAAGCATCAACCAGTGCGCGGGCAGTAAAGATTTCAAAAAAATACAAGGTTGGTGTTTTTGCAGCAGTCGGACTCCATCCGCTACATCTTTGGGAATCCTATGTTGATGAAGTAGAGATTCCGTTTAAAACTAAGCCAGAAAAATTTAATAAAAATTTTTATGAAAAACTTGCTAAAAACCAGAAAGTTGTGGCAATAGGGGAGACGGGTTTGGATTATTATCATCTTCCTAAAGATAAGAAAGAAGTGGCTAAATTAAAAATAAAACAAAAAAAGATTTTTCAAGAGCATTTAGATTTGGCGCGCGAGTTAAATCTTCCTGTAATAATTCATTGTCGTGATGCGCACGACGATATCTTAAAAATTTTTGAGAGCTTATCCCCGCGAAAGCAGGGAACCACGCGGGCAGTTGTTCATTGTTTTACAGAAGATTGGAAAACAGCTAAAAAATATCTGGATTTGGGATTTTTAATTTCATTTACAGGAATTATTACATTTTCAAAAGATGAAAAAATGCGTGAAGTTGTGGAAAAAACTCCAATTGAAAAAATTATGATTGAAACAGATGCGCCGTATTTAACTCCAGAACCACATCGTGGCAAACGCAACGAACCGCTTTATGTCCGCCATGTTGCTGAAAAGGTAGCCGAGATTAGAGGGGTAAGTTTTGAAGAAATAGCAAAACAAACCACTAAAAACGCAATAGAATTTTTTGGTTTAAAATAATAATTTTGCTTTCCTCAGACGAATGTAAAGATGAGACATTGTCTCGTTTTTATGACCGCAGTCAGAGTGAGGGGTGTTGGCACAATCTAAAACACCAAACACTTGACAAAAGTCGTAAAATATGCTATGATGATAAGTCATAGTGTTTTTTAATACTTGACCGTCCGAACCTGGAGGACTTACCTATATACGGTCTAAAAATAATTTGTTTTCAATAACATATAGAGATCGCATACCTCCAGATTCGGACGACACCAAGTCGCAAAGGGCGTCTGACAATCCTCTATCCAAATCCACGAGATTTGACTGGTGGGTTTAGATAGGGGAAAAATCCATCCCACTTTTTCGCTTTGCGAAAGGTGAGAGGGCAAGCAACTGCGTCAAACGACACAGAAGGAGGAAGTCATGAAGACGTTTGTACTTTACGAGTGTCCCGAAGATTGTTCCGTTCATGACGAAGACGCCAGGGGTCCATTGGCGGTTCTTCTCGCCGATTCCTTGGAAGACGCGAACCGTATCATGTGCCAGGAGTGGGACGGAAACCGTATCGAAGAGGATTCGTACGACTCAGTCCTTTTCCGGCGCGAGGTCTTCACCCCAACGACAGAGGGTGATGAGTACTTCAGAGCAGGAGATATGTTGGAGTTCAAGGCAGGTCCTCTGCACCTACACCTCCATCGTCGCGATGTCCCTGATCCTTATCCCGGAGGCGTTCGAGTTGTGCTCGTAGAAGTACCTCTCGTCAATCGTTTCGGTTTCAAGGTCTCACAGTAGCCCCCCTCCCACCACGTCGCCTTGACGTAATCGCATCCGCGAACACGTCAGGGCGGCTTTTTTTTGTCGAGTGTCTATAAATTATGACGGCCGTCATAATTTATAGACAGCGATTTTAACACATAAGTATGTTTTATCGAAAATGAGTATCAATTTACGTGTTAAGATTTTGAACAAATATGCGACGGCCGTACCAAAAGTGCGACATATAAAAAAACGAGAAACGTGTTGTTTCTCGTTTAATAATTTACTTCCTCACTACATTACTAGAAATATGAGACCATTCTACCACAGAATAACAATGACAATTTGGGCAGCCCTCTGCTAAAATATCCATTTTGGAATTATTAAATTCGTCCTTATCTCTGGATAACTCATATACCTCTGTATCACCACAATTTGCGCAACTAAATTTCGTTTCTACATAGCCATTCGTAATATCTTCTAATTTTTTTTCTTTGCAATACATACAACCTTTTTTTTGGACAATTTCTTTTGCTAATTTAAAATTCTTAGACGGAAGACTGTGTCTTGTTATTTTTTTACAATGCCTACATTTGAATTTCACTTTTTTTGTGGTCATTATCATCCTCCTTTTTTTCTGTTTTTATATTATGAATGTTCTAATTAAAGTATTACACATTTTAAAATGCTTGACAAGATATTCTCCCAAACCTCGACGAAAGTTGAGGTTTTTTTGCTTTACTTTCTTTATTATTTGTTAAAGAAAAAGGTAAAACAACCCCGCACCCGATGTGGTGCGGGGTATTGCCAAAATATAGATTTTTCCTTAAAATAAAGACAATATGAATAACCTTAACCCTGAACAAAAATTAGCCGTTGAACATGAATCTGGCGCGCTTTTGATTATTGCCGGCGCTGGAACTGGCAAGACAATGGTAATTACCCAAAGGATTGCATATTTAGTGTCACAAAAAAAAGCAAAAACAGATGAAATCTTGGCATTAACTTTTACAGATAAATCAGCTGGTGAAATGGAAGAACGCGTTGATAAACTTTTACCCTATGGATATACAGATTTGTGGATATCTACTTTTCACTCTTTTTGTGAACGAATTTTAAAAGAATATGCAATTGATATTGGTTTGCCCGGAGATTTCAAGTTATTAAACCAAACAGAACAATGGCTTTTGGTTCGACAAAATCTTGATAAATTTAATCTTGATTATTATAAACCATTGGGAAATCCGACTAAATTTATCCACGCGCTTTTAACGCATTTTTCCCGCGCTAAAGATGAAATCATTAGACCCTCAGAATATCTGGAATACGCAAAAAATCTAAAATTAGACAGCGACTCAGCAGAATTAGATGTGGAAGAAAGTGAGAAAAAAAGATTGATTGAAGTGGCAGACGCATTTCATATATACCAGCAAATTTTATTGGAAAATAATGCATTGGATTTTGGTGATTTGATAAATTACACACTAAAGCTTTTTAAAGAAAGACCAAAGATTTTGAATCTTTATAGAAAACAATTCAAGTATATTTTAGTTGATGAGTTTCAAGATACAAATTATGCCCAATATGAATTAATCAAACTTCTTTCCGCGCCTGCCAATAATCTAACGGTCGTAGGTGATGATGATCAGTGTCTGCCCGGTGATACTTTGATAGATTTACCTAAGGGCGTAGAAAAAATTAAAAACATAAAACCAGGCACAGAAATTGTGACTGCAGTTGGTAAGGGCCATTTGGGTATTAGTAAGGTTACGAGAGTATTTAAAAATAAAAAAAATGTAAAACTATTCACAATTAAAATCAAAAGTGGCAAAGAGGTAACTGTAACAGATAATCATAAAATGTTTTGTTATATTCCTAAAATTTCTGATAAAACATTTTATTATGTTTATTTAATGTATAGACAAGATATAGGTTGGCGACTGGGAACTACAAATGACCTGTCTACCAGATTAAGACTAGAAAGATTCGCAGATAAAATCATTGGCATAAAAGCTTTTCAAACCGATGAAGAAGCGCGTTTTTTTGAGACACTTTGGTCGTTAAAATATGGAATACCCACTTCTTGTTTTAAAGAAAGGGGGAAATGCATAATCAACAATCAATCTTTTAAAAAACTTTATAATTTATTGGATGTGAATAAGAAAATTGAAGAGTTGGTTTCGGATTTGAATATTGATATAAATAGTCATCATGATTGTTTGGACGCAGTTAACCGAGGAAATAAAACTCGTATTAAGATACATTTAGAATTATGCCAAAGAAAATATCGAAGTAAAGATTTTGTTAAAAAGCAGAAAGATTTTATATTAAATCCTTTGATTGGACACGTGCTTAGCATAGAAACATCTAACCTAAAAAGTATAGATGTACTCAAAAAGGCAGGATTTAAACCCCAAGAAACTAAAAAAGGATTCAGGTTGAGATATCAATCTCAAGATATTAAAAAATTGGGAGATTTAGCATTAAAAATACAAAAAATTACCAATGGAATTATTGAATATAAATTCAAGGTAGGAAAATATAATTATCAACATCTGCCCGCCTTAGTTATTCCTGCTAAAAATGTTTTACCAGGTTTTTATTTGCCAGTAAGGACTGGGCGAGAGGTGATTTATGAGCAGATTATAGAGGTGGAAGAAACCGAATCAAACACAATAGTGTATGACTTAGAAGTGAACAAAACTCACAATTTTATTGCGGATGGTGTTATTGTTCATAATTCAATTTATAAATTCCGCGGAGCATCTATATCAAACATTCTGCAATTTAAAGAAGATTATCCAGATTGCAAAGAGATATTGCTGACAAAAAATTATCGTTCGCAACAAAACATTTTGGATTCGTCATATAAATTTATTCAGCAAAATAATCCAAATCGTTTGGAAATTAAATTAGGGGAGGGGATGAGTAAAAAACTTAATGCAGAAATGGGTGTTGGTGGTGAGGTTAAACATTTGCATTTTGAAAGCTTAAAAGATGAAAGTGAAGGAGTTGCGCAAAAAATTATTGATTTGAAGGGTGATGATAATACCTCATGGTCTGACTTCGCAATCCTTGTTCGCGCAAATAATCATGCAAAACCATTTATCAACGCTTTGAATAGAAAAGGCGTGCCATATCAGTTTTTTGCCTTGCGTGGTCTTTACTCCAAACCAATTGTTTTAGACGTGCTGTCATATTTCAAAGCGCTTTTTGATTATCATGATAACCCAGCTTTTTACAGGATATTAAATTTTCCAACTTGGAATATCTCGCCTTTGGAAATTAGCAAAATTAATTTTGAAGTTAGAAAAACAACAGAATCTGTATTTGAAGTTTTACAAAAAGCAAACACCCTTGGATTAAAGGAGGAAACAGTAAAAATCATACAAAAAATACTTGCTTTTGTAGAAAAACATTCATCTTTAGCGCGCGAAAAAACTCCATCAGAATTGCTTTTGATATTTTTAAATGACACAGAATATCATAAATTTGTATTAGAATTACCAGAGCAAATCAAAAAAGAAAATCTAAGCTTTTTAGACCAGCTTTACAAGCGTATAAAAAAGACAGAAGTAGACCCAAATTTTAGAGTGAATGAGTTTTTAGAAGAAATAGAATACGAGCTTGAGGCAGGGGATGAGGGGGCATTGAGTTTTGATCCAGATGTTGGGCCAGACATGGTGCGTATTATGACAATACACGCAGCAAAAGGACTTGAATTTGATTATGTTTTTCTTCCAAATTTAGTTGATAAACGTTTTCCAACAATTCAACGCAAAGAAACCATTCCAATACCAGATGATTTAATCAAAGAGATTTTACCAGAAGGGGATATACATCTTGAAGAAGAACGTCGTTTGTTTTATGTAGCAATGACGCGCGCGAAAAAGGGTCTGTTTTTGACTTCTGCAGATGATTATGGCGGAGCAAGAAAGAAAAAACCATCAAGATTTTTAATTGAGCTGGGCTTTGATATAAAAGAATTAGATAAAAAATTAGCAAAAAATGAAGTTTTGAGTGATTTAAAAGAAAAATCTGCGCTATTACCACAGAAGCAAGACGAAAAATATGTTTTGCCAGCTTATTTTTCCTTTTCTGCCTTAGCTGCGTTTGATAGTTGCCCGCTTCAGTATAAATTTTCGCATATTTTAAAAGTGCATAGTTTTGGTAAAGCAGTGTTTAGTTATGGAAAAACAATGCATAATACTTTGCATAAATTTGTAAACGAGTATTTAAAAAGAAAGAATATTAATCAAGGGACGCTCTTTGTCATTCCGAGCGAAGCGAGGAATCTCGCGGGAGCGGAGCGACCCGCGCCAATTATTTCCATGGATGACTTACTGAAAATCTACGAAGAAAGCTGGATAGACGAATGGTTTGAAAATAAAAAGCAAAAAGAGGATTATAAAAAACAAGGCAGAGAATCTGTGAAGAAATTTTATCAAAATTTTGAAGCGCAAAAACCACAGCCAGTTGAAGCAGAAAAAGGATTTTATCTAAAAGTAGGTGATTATACAATCAAGGGCAGAATTGATAGAATAGATGATGTTGATGGCGGAGTAGAAATCATAGATTATAAAACAGGGCAATCCAAGGGCGATAAGATTTCAAAAGATAATAAAAAACAGCTTTTAATTTATCAATTGGCGTCAGAGCAGTGTTTGGACTTAAAACCGCAAAAACTTACGTATTATTATCTAAACGACGGTAAGCAAGTTTCGTTTTTAGGAACAGATAAGGAAAAGGAAGATTTGCAAAAAAACATAATAGAACAAATTGACACAATGAAAAACAGTGATTTTTGCGCAAATCCAAAAGCAGGCGCGCGAACTTGTGTCTTTTGCGATTTTAAAAATATCTGTAACCATAAACAAACATAATATGGCGTTAAATCCATTAGGTTCAATGTTAAAAGGTTCGCTTGCGAAAAAAGGCGCTTTGACCAGAATTGAAGCGACTCTAATTCTTGCTGAATTTGAAAAAGTAGTGTTAAAAGTCCTTGGTAGAAAATTTGAAGATGTTTTTCAGACCGTTTCTTTCAAAGATGGGACACTAATTGTTATCTGCGAAAGTTCTGTTGCCGTTCAAGAACTTCGGCTTAATGAAGCAATGTTAATTTGCGAACTCAATAAAATCTTAGGGGATAAGGTGGTAAGGGAGATAAGAGTGTATAGGGGATGATAAGGGAACTTGCGAGAAGTGTTATACTTTGTTAAGATGAGGGTATGACGTATAAGCAATATTTAATCGTCATGTCTTTTGCGACTGCGCTGTCTTGGGTCGCTTGGTTTTTTGTACTGTTTTTTATTGATCCGTTTAGCGCAAATTGGATGGGATTGTTGTTTTTCTATCTTAGTTTGTATTTGGCAATTTGCGGAACATTGGCAATTCTCGGTTTAATCTTTCGTATTTATCTTAGTAAGGATAAAATAGTTTCAAGACAGGCAGGTATTGCTTTTAGACAGTCAATACTTTTTGCAACGCTTCCAGTCGGTTGTCTTTTGTTGCAATCTAGAGAATTATTTACTTGGTGGAATTCAGTTTTATTTATTACAGCATTAACGTTTGTAGAATTTTTCTTTATATCAATGAGAAGAAAATAAGATTGTTTGCCTGCGGGCAAAGCCCCACTACAAATGGGGCGCATGCGAACAGGAGGGATTCAGGGGGAATAGTTTTATGTTGAATAGTATTTTGGGAAAATTTTCTAAAGATATTGGCATTGATTTAGGAACTGCTAATACTCTTATCTATACACCAGATAGGGGTATTGTTGTAAATGAACCATCGGTAGTTGCAATCAATTCAAAAACAGATCAGATTTTGGCAATCGGTCGCGTTGCGCGCAGTATGATAGGGAAAACCCCTCCTCACATACAAACTTGTAGACCCTTGTTGCGTGGAATTATTTCTGATTTTGAGGTGGCAGAAAAAATGCTGCATTATTATATAGAAAAACTACATAAAGATTCTTTTACACTTTTTCCTCGGCCACGCGTTGTTATTGGCGTGCCTTTGGAAATAACAGAAGTGGAAAGAAAAGCAGTTGAAGACGCGGTGCTTTATGCTGGCGCAAGAAAGGTTCATCTGATTGAAGAACCAATGGCAGCGGCAATTGGCGCGCGTTTACCGATAGAAGATTCTATTGGTAGCATGGTTGTTGATATTGGCGGTGGAACAACTGAAATTGCCGTCATTTCTTTGAGTGGGGTTGTAACATGGAAATCTTTGCCTATTGCTGGTGACGAGATGAATAAATATATTGTCCAGCACGCGCGTGATATGTTTAATTTGATTTTAGGTGAAGGTGTGGCAGAAAATATTAAAATTAAAATTGGTTCTGCATTTGAGTTGGAGGAACCACTTGAAATGGAAATGCGTGGGAGAGATTTAATGACTGGTTTGCCAAAAGAGATAATAGTGAAAGATGCGCAGATACGCGAAGCTCTAAGTCGTGGAGTAAGGACTATTATAGAAAATATCAAAACAGTGCTTGAAGCAACTCCTCCTGAATTAATAGCAGACATTTATGAAAGAGGTATTGTTCTTACTGGGGGCGGTACTTTGCTTAAGGGGTTGGACAAGGCAGTGTCAGAAGCAACAAAAATACCCGCCCGTGTGGCAGATGATCCACTTACTTGCGTAGTCAGAGGAGCAGGCGCGTTACTTGAAAAAGATGAGTTATTAGAAACTGTTTCTTTGCCTTCTGCAAAAGAGAGTGTGGACATAAGGTAATATGAAGCGCATATTTTTTTTCACCGTCCTAATTGCCGCTATCATTCTTTTATATATACTCGGTATTCTTACACCTGTGGAAAACATTATTCTAAAGACGGCAACGCCTGTGGGGAATGTTTTTCGCGGGTTTTTTGGTTTCTTTGATAATACCTACCAGAAATTTTTATCTGGTAAAGATTTTGAAGAAGAAAACAAAAGATTACGAGAACGAATAAAAGAGTTGATTGCAGAACGTGTAGAACTTGATATCTTACAGGAGGAAAACACCTCCTTAAAAAAAATGTTATCATTTTTAGATGAGAAAAATTATGAAAATGTTACTGCGCGCGTTGTTGGTAAAACCGCAGAAGGAGACATAAGCGCAATCATCATCAATAAAGGAAAGAGGGATGGTATAACAAATAATTTACCTGTTATTACTAAAAGCGGAATACTTATCGGTAAAATTATTAAGGTTACACAACTTACTTCTACTGTTTTGCTTTTGTCTGATGGAAACAGCAAGATTGCCGGTATGGTTCAAAATAGCGATAAAACTATTGGATTAATCAAAGGAGGTTATGGGCTTGGTGTGCGAATGGAATTGATTCCACAAACTGAAATAATTGAAACAGATGAAATTGTTATTACTTCTGGCGCAGAGCCAGAAATTCCAAAAGGTCTTTTGATAGGAACCGTAGAAAGTACTGTAAAAGAACCGCATACACCATTTCAGACAGTGATAATCAAGCCATTGGTGGATTATGACAAGATAGACATTGTAAGTATATTGATATTATGAGGAAGCTTATTACAATATTGATTCATCTTTTTATTATATTTTTTTTAGTTGTTTTTGAAATCACTTTTGTTAAATTATTTCCTCTCCCATTTAATTTTTTAGGGATTATTTTGCCTGTTATTATCTATCTTGTTGTAATTTTTGGTTTAAATTTGGGTCTTTGGTGGGCCGTGTTTGCTGGATTCTTTTTGGATTTTTATTCGCTTTTGCCGTTTGGGACAATCGCGCTTGCTTTAGTTATCACAGCATTTTGTATTCATTATCTTTTTATTAATCTTTTTACAAACCGTTCATTATATTCACTGCTTTTTTTGGGATTTGTCGGCACATTAATGTATAAGATGATAATTTTTGGGATAAGTTTTTTCCCGCTTTTGTTTAATAAAGGGCATCAATTATATTATTTAGATTTTAATTTAGTAAAGATTACATTCGCGTCTATTGTGTTGAATTTATTATTTTTAAGCGCGTTGTTTTATTTAACAAACATGTTTTCAAAACGACTGAAGCCAACGTATGTGTAACCCTCCCAACTTTTTAGTTATGTGGTATGTGTATGTAATACAAAGCAAGAAAGATGATAATTTTTATGTAGGAATGATCAATGATTTAAAGAGACGTATCCAACAACATAATCAGGGAAAATCTTTCGCAACTCGTTTACGTACTCCGTTTATGCTTGTCTATTACGAAGCTCACAGTAGTAAGTATGATGCTGTGGCACGTGAACGATTCTTGAAAACTGGTTGGGGCAAAAATTGGATTAAAAGAACCTTAAATAATCATTTAACTAAAAAGTTGGGAGGGTAAAAAAATCCCCTGACATAGTGTCAGGGGCGCGCGTTATTGAATGAAACAACTTACAATTCCTTTCGTTTCCTCCCGTGTTTTTTTGATTTCATAATTAACATTTCCGTCGTCGTTGTCGTCGTCATCAGGACTGTTGTCAGGAATTTCTCCGCTTCCTTCGCAGGTTGGGCAAATAGCCCATCCAATACGTAGGTGTCTACCATTTGAGATTTCTATTTCCACCTTTCCGCGACCGTCACAATCTGGGCAGATTTTCGTCTTCATCCTATCCTCCGTTTTTATTTTTCAACGATCTATTTATTGTTTTAAATTAACAGATTTTGAGAATTTTGTCAATAACTAATGTATGCCAGAACTGTTTCCAATAGGAAAAAATAAAATAGAAATAACTGGGCTTAAAGATAGGTCTAGTGATTTAGATGTGCGTGGAGAATATAATGAATTTTTGGATGGTGATGCAATTGATGATGGACCAAAGTCCGAATTTTTACGTCCAGCAATCAGTGAAAAACGTTTGCGCGGCATTTTAATTTTATGTTTTTGCGCGCTTTTTTGTCTTGCCTTGCGTTCTGGTTATGTTCAAATAGCAAAGGGCGCATATTATCACAAAGCAGCTGAAGAAAATAGAATCAGAACACAAATACTTCCATCTTGGCGCGGTATAATCTACGACAGAAACCAAACCCCGCTTGTAAAAAATATCCCAACTTTTTCAATCTCAATCACACCAGATGATATCATTTCAGACGATATCCTCACTGAAAAAAACGAAAGAAAAGAATTTTTAAATAAATTGGGACTTATTCTTGAAATTCATCCAAGCGAGATAGAAAAAATAATATATGAAAATCAAGATACGACAGGTCGAGCGATATTAATTAAAGAAAATCTTGAACACGATAAGGCGATTGCGCTCATGGTTCAGAGTTCTGGATTAAAAGGAGTGGAACTTGAAATCGGAGCAAAGCGTGAATATCTGATTGGAGGAAAAGGCAATGGATATAGTATGAGTCACATCTTAGGGTATGAGGGAAAAATTAATCCAGAAGAATACAAAAGATTAAAGGAGAAGGGATATTTATTTCGCGATGATATTGGCAAGATTGGCATTGAACTGTTTTATGAAGAAATTCTGCGCGGGCAATATGGACGTAAGCAGATTGAGGTGGATGCAATGGGATATGAAAAAAATATAATTGCCAAAGAAGACCCAATAAATGGAGAGAACGTAGTTTTGACAATTGATTATAAAATGCAGAAAAAATTAGAGGATATAATGATTTCGCATTTGTGGAGGATAGGGAAGAGAAAGGCATCGGCTATTGTGATGAATCCAAACAATGGTGAGATTTTGGCAATGGTGAGTATCCCATCTTTTTTAAATAATGATTTTGCCGATGGAATCGGGCAGGAAAAATATGACGGATTAATAAATGATGAAGCGCAACCACTTTTTTCAAGGAGTGTTGGCGGAGAATATCCCCCAGGTTCAACAATAAAATTAATTATAGCCGCCGCTGGTCTTCAGGAAGATGTAATTTCTTCTGTTTCAACAATTTTAAGTTTGGGTGGTATTGGGATAAAACAATGGTTTTTTCCTGATTGGAAAGCAGGCGGACACGGTGTCACCAGCGTGAAAAAAGCAATCGCAGAATCTGTCAACACCTTCTTTTATTATGTTGGTGGGGGTTTTGAAAAGTTTGAAGGATTAGGAGTAGCAAAGATAGGGGAATATCTAAAATTATTTGGAATAGGGGAGAAGCTTGGATTAGATTTGGGCGGTGAAGGTGATGGTTTTGTGCCGACAAAAAAATGGAAAGAAGAAGCAAAAGGCGAGCAATGGTATATTGGTGATACATATCATCTTGCAATCGGGCAAGGTGATGTTTTGGTTACACCATTGCAAGTCGCATCATACACATCTGTTTTTGCAAATAGTGGCACACTTTATAAACCGCATCTTGTGAAAGAAACTTTTAAATATGATGATGTTGAAGAAATTCAGCCAGAAATTTTACGTGAAAATTTTATTTCAGAGAAAAATATAAAAACTGTGCGAGATGGAATGCGCCAAGCCGTGACTTATGGAAGCGCTGTGTATTTAAGTAACTTGGGTGTTTCTGTTGCTGGAAAAACTGGGACAGCGCAGTGGTCAACTGTCAAAAAACCACATGCATGGTTTACTGGTTTTGCGCCGTTTGAAAATCCAGAAATTGTAATCACAGTTTTGGTTGAGGAAGCAGGCGAGGGAAGCGCAATCGCCGTGCCAATTGCAAAAGAATTTCTGCAATGGTATTTCTATAAAAATTAAAATAACCAATCTGCGTTATCTGTGACAACAAAATCGGTGGTTATTGACTTGTGGATAAATTTGTAATAATATGATTTGTATATGGACAAACCATTTTATGTATCTAAAGAAGGGTTAGAGAAGCTTGAAAAAGAGCTTAACCATCTTCAAACTACAAGACGCATAGAAGTTGCGAACAGAATTGAAAAAGCAAAAGATATGGGCGACCTATCAGAAAACGCAGAATATGCAGATGCAAAAGACGAAAAGGCCTTCTTAGAAGGTAAAATTTTGGAACTTCGAGATAAAGTAAAAAGAGCAGAAATAATCGCGCACAAAAAAACAGGTATTATAGATGTTGGTTCAAAAGTTGTTTTGATATGCAACGGCGAGGAGCGGAAATACCACATTGTTGGACCAAATGATGCCGAACCAGCAGAAGGAAAGATTTCAAATGAAACCCCATTGGCCGAAGGTCTGTTGGGACGGAAAGTAGATGATGAAGTTGAAATAAACATCCCAGCTGGAAAGTTGAAGTGTGTGGTTAAGAAAGTTGAATAGAGTAATAAATATATTTTAGAAAAGAGCGGTTAAGCCGCTCTTTTATTTTCTTGCAATTATTAGATTTTAGATGTAAAATAATATCATATGTCCGAAGAAGCAGTCATACGACTAGAAAAACTTAAGGCGATAAAAGATGAGGGGAGAGACCCTTATCCAGCCAAAAGTAAAAGAACCGCTACAGCCAGCGAAGCGCTTTTGAATTTTTCAGCGTTGAGTAAAAAGAACAAGAGAATAACGTTGACAGGCCGTTTAATGAGTGTTAGGGGACATGGCGGAGCAGTGTTTGCAGATTTGAAAGACGAAAGCGGAAAAATCCAACTACATCTTAGAAAAGATGAGATTGGACACAAAGATTTCAAATTTTTTAAAGATAGTGTTGACCCTGGTGATTTTCTTGAAGTATCAGGCGCGCTTTTTAAAACTAAAAAAGGAGAGAAAACTTTAAAAGTAAAATTTTTTAAACTTCTCACAAAAACCTTGTTGCAGATGCCAGAGAAGTGGCATGGTTTAACAGATGTTGAAGTTAGATATAGAAAAAGATATTTAGATTTAATTGCCAATGACGAGGTTAAGCAAAATCTTAAGACACGAAGTTTAATTGTAAAAGCAATTAGAGAATTTTTTGACAACGATGGCTTTACAGAAGTTGAGACACCGATTTTACAGCCAATTGCTGGGGGAGCGGCGGCAAAACCGTTTGTAACGCATCATAACGCGCTAAGCGCAGATTTTTATCTGAGAATCGCCCCAGAGCTCTATTTGAAGAGGTTGGTTGTTGGTGGTTATGAAAAAGTGTATGAAATAGCAAGATGCTTTAGAAATGAAGGAATTGATCACTCGCACAACCCAGAATTTACACAAGTTGAATTTTATCAGGCATACGCGGACTATAATGATTTGATGAAACTAACAGAAAAACTTTTGCCTCACATTTTAAAAAGTATTGGCAAAAAGAATGTTGTAGAGTTTCAAGGAGAGAAAATGAATTTCAAAGCATCATATCCACGAATGACATTTCGTGATGCAATCAAAAAATATGCAAAAATAGATATTGAGAAATTTCCAAAGACAAAGGATTTATTAAAAGAAGCAAGAAAGAAAAAAGTTGATGTGGATAGTAAGGCAAGTCGCGGAAAGATTATGGACGAAATCTTTAAAACATTTGTCCGTCCAAAAATCTTAAATCCAACCTTTATCACAGATCATCCATTGGAATTATCACCACTTGCAAAGAAAAAATCAGAAAATCCAAAATACACAGAAAGATTTCAATTATTATTAGGAAAGGGGACAGAGTTGATAAATGCTTTTTCAGAGCTTAATGATCCTTTAGATCAAGAAGAAAGGTTTAAAGAGCAGGCAAAAAGCAAGGACGAAGAAGCGCATCCGTTTGATGAAGATTTTATTGAAGCGCTAAAACACGGTATGCCACCAACCGCAGGGTTTGGTATGGGAATAGACAGATTAGCCGCGCTTTTGACAGATTCACATAATATAAAAGAAGTAATCATATTTCCGACCTTGAAACCGGAGAAATAATCCCCCTGTCATCCCCGCGAAGGCGGGGATCCACATAGTAACAATAATACATTCTAAATAGATTCCTGTCTCCACAGGAATGACAACTATGTTAGATATTAAGTTTATAAGAGAAAATCCAGCAAAGGTCAAAAAAGCCACTAAAGCAAAAGGCGTTAATGTTGATATTGATAAACTTTTGAAATTGGATGAGGGGCGACGCAAACTTTTACATCAATTAGAAGATTTAAAAGCAAAAGCTAATAAAAATGCCAAGAAGATAGGGGAGTCAAAAGGAAAAGATAAAAATCTGATTAAAAAAGGAAAAGAGCTTAAAAATAAAATCCAAAAATTAGAACCAAGATTAAAAAGGGCAGAAAAGGATTTAAGAGAGTTGTTGGTTTTAGTTCCAAATCCTACATTACCAGAGGTTAAGGT
>JAYEKT010000117.1:2317-8360 GCA_034716735.1 Patescibacteria group bacterium | reverse complement strand
TTAATGAAAGGATTAAAACTACCATATCGCGTGGTAATGCTTTGCACAGGCGATACTGGCTATCCATCCGCAAAAACTTATGATATAGAAACATGGATTCCTTCGCAAAAAAAATACCGCGAAACACATTCAACATCAAACTGCACAGATTATCAAGCAAGACACCTAAACATCCGCTACCGCAATAAAAAAGGAAAGGTAGAACTTCTCCACACCCTAAACGGCACAGCCATTGCCATCGGCAGAATCCTAATCGCGATAATGGAGAACGGGCAACAGAAGGATGGAAGTATCAAAATCCCCGCGGTTTTACAAAAGTATTGTGGGGTTAAAAAGATAGGATAAAAATCACTAGAAGGAGGACCGACTTATTATGGTTGAGAGAATGAAAAAATTTATAAAAAATAATAGAATTTATAAATTTTGTGGAAAAAATCCAGAAATTGCGTTGTCGATATTAATTTTAGTTTTTACTCTTTATTTGATAAGTTTAGAAAAAGAACAAATTGATATAATGGAAAGACAAACATATTATACAGAATTCTCAACTAGAGCAGATCGCATTGAGCAAAGTAAAGCAATAAAAAGAGCTAAAGAGCGTTGTGAAGAAAATCCAGAGTCTGATAATTCAGGACTGTATTTCGTGGAGAGGGGTGAAATTGCGACGTGTCCCGAATTTTTGAAATCTAAGACATATAGAAATTTCGGTACTAAAGAAGTGTCCGTAATAGAAAAAATAGGTAAAAAATTTTTAGAATTATTGTGTTATATAAAAATCAAGTGCTAAAATTTTAAGCATAAGAAATAATTCAATTTGTATTATGCCATATTTAAAGTTTCTTTCCGACAAAGACCTCTGTTACGCAGTCGACAAGGTGATTAAAGTAATAGAAAAAGCCGAACAAGATGTAGAAACTAAGCTTCATAAAAATGTTGTTGACCCATTTTCTGCGCTGTTTCACGGAGTGACCCATTCAATTTCGTACAAAGAATGGATTGAACAAGAAAAAGGAAGGCAAGTTCAAAAAACAATGCAAAATGCTATTGGTAATTTTCACCAAGAGATTTTGGGTTCCGTGTTTGGCTGGGAAAATCTTGGCCATAGCGGCGGGCTGGATGTCAAAAATACAGAAATGAAAATTATAGCAGAGGTCAAAAATAAATTTAATACAACAAAAGGCAACCACAAAATTGAAGTTTATGATGCGATTAAGGCAAAATTAAAAACACCAGAGTATAAAGAGTATGTCGGATATTTTGTAGAAGTTATCCCCGAAAGAAAGAAAAAATACAACAAGCCATTTACCCCACCCGACAATAAGACCAAGAGGCGTCGCCCAACAAGAAAGAAAATTCGCGTGATAGACGGTGTTAGTTTTTATAAGATGGCAACAGGTAGAAAATATGCCCTTCAAGAATTATTTGAGGTGTTGCCACGAGTTATTACCAAAGAGTATAAATACAAATTGAGCAAAAAAGAAGCTAAAGAATACTTTGAGTTATTTAAAATGGCTTTTTCCACAAGATAACCTTTGCCTATGCAGTGGTTATTTGGTAAAATAATAATAGGTTAATATTCTGTTATTTTTTTATGGAAAAACGAAAAGTATTTATTACCGCCGGCGAGGCGGCACAAAAACTAAACATCTCAATTGATACGATTCGTCGATGGGATAAAAAAGGATTAATTAAATCTTTTAGAGATGAGAGAAATGCACGGATGTTTAGCTTAGAGGAAATCAAGCGAGTTAAAAACAAAATCCACGGTGACGGAAAAAATAAGTTTAGGATTCTGAAGAACAAAAAAAAATCTAAGTATACTGCAATTGAACTTTTCGCAGGTGCCGGTGGCACTGCGCTGGGGATGGAAAACGTTGGGATAAAGCATGTTTTACTTAATGAGTATGATAAATACGCCTGCGAAACTTTACGAAAAAATAAACCAAACTGGAATGTTACAGAAGGAGATGTTCGTGAAATTGCGTTTACTGAAGGACAAGCAGACATAGTTCAAGGTGGTTTTCCGTGTCAGGCATTTTCCTATGCTGGTAACAAAATGGGTTTTGAGGATATAAGAGGCACTTTGTTTTTTGAGTTTGCTCGGTGTGTCAAAGAAGTAAAACCCAAAATTGCAGTTGGCGAGAATGTACGAGGATTACTTAATCACGACAATGGACGCACTCTCAAGACAATGATTTCGGTCTTAGAAGAATTGAATTATCGGGTAAAATACAAAGTCCTCCGTTCTCAATATCTAGACGTACCACAGAAGAGAGAGCGACTCATAATTATTGGAGTACGGAATGACCTAGATATCCCAATTGCCTTTCCGGAAGAAAAGGATTATATTGTTTCTCTGCGAGAAGCACTCCATAGGTGCCCAAAATCTGAAGGACAACAGTATCCAGAGAAAAAGAAGAAAATACTTGATCTCATACCGCCGGGTGGTTACTGGAAAGATTTATCAAAAGAATTGCAAAAAAAATATATGGGAGCTAGTTTTTATATGGGAGGGGGAAAAACAGGAATGGCGAGGCGTTTGTCCTGGGACGAGCCGTCCCTTACACTAACTTGTAGCCCAGCTCAAAAACAAACAGAGCGATGTCATCCTGATGAAACACGACCCCTGACTGTTCGTGAGTACGCAAGAATACAAACATTTCCTGATAATTGGAAATTTGCCGGATCTATTTCTCGACAATATAAACAAATTGGTAATGCAGTTCCAGCAAATCTCGGATATCATATTGGCAATACTATTATCAAAATGTTGGAAGGTAAAATTAAGGAAGATACCGAGGCGCAAAATTATACACAGCAACAAACGTTTGCGTTTGTTTCATAAAAATAAACAATATGAAAACTTGGGTTGAGATAAGTAAATCCAATCTCATTCACAACACCAAAGAATTAAAAAAAATTATTCCGTCGGACAAGCAGGTTATGTCAGTTGTAAAATCCAATGCTTATGGACACGGCTTGGCGGAAGTTAGCGGAATTTTAAGTAAAAAATTCGCGGATTTATGGCTTGGTGTTGATTCAATAGATGAGGCATTAACTTTAAGAAAAAACGGCGTGAAAGCGCCGATTTTAGTAATGGGATATGTTCTTTTGGATAGATTAAAAGACGTGATTGACCATGACATCCGTTTGGTAGTTTATAACAAAGAAACCATCAAAAAGCTTGGCGAATATAAAAAAGATGTAAAAGTTCACATAAAAGTAGAAACTGGAACGTATCGGCAGGGGATAAAAGACAAAGATGTTTTAAGTTTTGTAAAATATATAAAAAAATATTCAAATATTGAAATAGAAGGCATCTACACACACTTTGCAAATATAGAAGATACAACAAATCATTTTTACGCCGATTATCAACTTGAGCGTTTTAAAAAGATTTTAAAAATACTTAAGGATAATAATATTAAAATACCGATTAAACATACTGCTTGTAGCGCGGCCGCTATTCTTTTTCCTGAAACACATTTCAATATGGTTCGTTTTGGCACAGCCACTTATGGAATCTGGTCATCAAAAGAAACGTTTTTGACAGTTAAAAAATCTGACATAATATTAAAACCAGTATTAACATGGAAAACAAGAGTGGCGCAGATTAAAAAAGTTAAGAAGGGCATGCCGATAAGTTATGGCCTTACAGAAAAACTTAGTCGCGACTCAAAAATTGCAGTAATCCCAGTTGGATATTGGGACGGTTATGACAGAAGATTTTCAAGTATTGGGAATGTTCTTATCTGTGGAAAAAGATGCAAAATTTTGGGTCGCATCTGCATGAATATGTGTATGGTAGACATTACAGATTTGAAGGATGTAAAAGTAGAGGATGAAGTAGTGCTTTTGGGGAATCAGAAGAAAGAAAAGATAACAGTAGAAGAATTAGCCGAAAAAATTAGAACCATAAACTATGAAGTAATCACGCGAATAAATCCTTTAATAAAAAGAATAATTACATAGTGTCATCCCCGCGAAGGCGGGGATCCACAAAGTAGTAATAATACATTCTAAGTAGATTCCTGCCTTCGCAGGAATGACAAGCATATGATTAAAATAGGCGTCATTTTTGGCGGGCAGAGTGGGGAATATGAAGTTTCTATTGTTTCAGCGCGGTCTGTGATGGATGCGTTAGACAAGAAGAAGTATAAAATAACGCCAATTAAAATATCAAAAAAAGGCGTATGGGTTGGAATAGATAATCCGATTAAATTTTTAAAAAAATTAGATATTGTTTTTCCATTAATCCACGGAACAACTGGTGAAGATGGGGGACTGCAAGGATTTTTAGAATTTTTTGGTATTCCGTATGTTGGCGCAGGTGTGATGGATTCAGCATTAGGGATGGATAAGATAGTTCAAAAAAGATTATTCCAGCAAGAGAATTTGCCAGTAGTTGATTTTGTTGAAATGAATTCCTGCCTTCGCAGGAATGACAAGGGGGGAAACAGGAATGACAAGGGGGGCGATATTTTGCGACGCATTGGATTTCCAATTTTTGTAAAACCTGCTCGTGGTGGGTCAAGTGTGGGGATTTCACTGGTAAAACACGCTAAAAACCTTGATTCTGCCCTAAAATTAGCCAAGAAATACGATTCTAAGGTTATAGTTGAGGGTGCTGTGCCAGAGAATAGGGAATTTGAGTGCGCAGTGCTTGGAAATGAAAAACCAAAAGCATCTGTAGTTGGCGAGGTCTTGGCATCTAACGAATTTTACGACTATAATGCAAAATATATTGATGGAAAATCTGAGATAATCATCCCAGCCAAGATTCCAAAGCAACTTTCAGCCCAAATTCGCGATATGTCCATTCAGGCCTATAAGGCGCTTGACTGTAGTGGTATGGTCAGAGTTGACTTCTTGTACGATTTTAAAGCTAAAAAGCTCTATTTAAACGAAGTAAATACTATACCGGGGTTCACGCCAATCAGTATGTATCCAAAGCTTTGGGAGGCATCTGGGTTATCATATCCAAAACTACTTGATGAGTTGGTTAAGCTGGGTATGAAAAGACACAAACAAAGACAAAAGTTATTAAGTAATTTATGAAGAAGCGATTTAGAAAAGATTACCACAAGAAAAATTACGAAAATCCTTTTTTCCAAAACCGACGAAAAGAAAAAAGTCCAAGACAATATAGGTTAAAAATATCTAGTTGTCTTTTTGTTATTGTGGCAATGGCGTGGTTTATCTTTTTGTTTTTTTCACCATTTTTTAGAATAGAAAATATTGATTTTGGTGATACAGACAAAGAGCTTCAGGCAAAAATTAAATTATTATTAGAAGCAGAGTTTGAAAAAAGAAGTTTTTTATTGTTTAGCGAGAAGAATTTTTTTGTTTTTGATACAGAAAATTTAGAAGATCATTTGGGTGCTATATTTCTATTAAATGAATTAAAAATTGAAAAACAGTTTCCAAACACTTTACTTATAAAAGCACAGGAAAAAAGCGATGTTTTAGTGCTTTTAGTGGGTAATGAGGGCGCTTTTTTTGTTGATAAAAGGGGTCTTGTGGTAGATATAGTGCCAGAAACATTTAAAACATATAGTATTGATACAGAAGGAGGCGCGACATCTACTGTAGATGGTATGGAGGTCAATCTATCAAAAATGGAGCTTTCAGATGATGTTGTAAGAAAAATGCCAATTGTTGATATAGAAGGTATAGAAGAAGCCAATATACGCGACGAGGTGCTTTCAGAAGAGTTGGTTGCTATGATACTTGGTGTGCATCAGAATCTGTTGAACAAGTTGGGTGTGTCACCAAAACTGTTTGAGATTGGAGACACGGAGGAGGGGAAGATGACAGTGACAACCAAAGACGGTTGGGAAATGTATTTTTTGATAAATGAGCCAAGCGAGCCAATAGAAGAACAATTAGAAAATTTAAAAGTAATATTATTAGAAAAGGTTGGTGATGATAGATATTTGCTGGATTATGTAGATTTACGATTCGGAGATAAAATATATTTTAAATACATAGAATAATAAAATAACCATGCTTAATGCGTCGTATAAGATATAATGTGCGACCC
>JAYEKT010000117.1:0-2217 GCA_034716735.1 Patescibacteria group bacterium | reverse complement strand
TCAAACAAATAATTCATTGGATTTACATCCATGCCATTGAGCCAGACCTCAAAGTGTAAATGCGGACCTGTTGAGAGGCGTCCGGCGCCTGTAGTTCCTGGAGCTCCGCCAGAATAAGCAATTAGCTGTCCCCTTTCCACATAATCGCCGGCTTGAACAACAGCGCTATTTATATGTCCATAAACCGTAGAAAATCCAGCGCGATGAACTATCATCATATATCCATATTTTGTGCCACTAAGACGCACTTTAGCGACATATCCGGGTGCTGCAGCGCGTATAGGAGTTCTTTGATATGCGCGTATATCAATCGCAGGATGTCCATTAGGGTAAACGTAGTGGAAAGGGTAGGTTGGGTCATGCCAACCGACAGAAAGCCCACGAGTTGGCTTAAGTGGCCAACTTAAGACTAATTCACCATTATTGCCTATAAAATCGCTGTCTGACTCTTCTAATTGACGTCTTAAGCTTGCTTCAAGCGCGCGGAGTTCTTCGTCTATCTTTTGTTGTTCTATGCGTAATTCATATACTAAAGCGCGAAACTTTTCTTCTGTTGCCACTGCTTGATTGCGCAACCATGTTTTGCTTATTTTTTGCTCATCTAAAGAAAGTTTTTTACCTTCTAAGCTTTCTCTCATATTCTCAAGCGCTTGTTTTTTTGTTTCTGTTTCACTTTTTTGCGATTCCAACTCTTCTTTTAATTGCTTAACACCACCAAGGGTTTCTGCTAAATCTCCATTAACTTCTTCCAGATATTTAAGATGGTCAAAAAAGTCAGAAAAAGAATCATGTAAAAGCAATACTTCAAGAGTTTCTTTCTGGTCTTCTTTTTGAATCTGGCGAATAAATTCAGATAGATATTCTTTTTGTCTTACTATTTTTTCTTGTTTTTCTTGGATTTGCGCGTCTATTTCTTGTAGTTCAAGTTCTGTGGTTTCTATTTTTAATTCTGCTGATTGAATATCAAGAACGGTTTTTTCCATTCTATTTTCAACAATAGAAAGTTGGTTTCCCAAACTCAATTTTTCACGCTGTTTTTGCCTTACAGTGTCTTCATATTCCTTGATTTTATCAGCTAATTCTTCAATTTGATACTGTTTTGCCTGTATATCATCATGAAGACCCAACATTTCGTCTCTTGTTGCACTATATGAAATTTGCGGAATACAAAAACTCGAAATGATAAAAAGCACAAATATTATTCGTGTCATTCGCATAAAATTCGCATTTGTCATTCCTGCGGAGGCAGGAATCTATTTTTTATATACTGGATCCCCGCCTCCGCGGGGATGACATAAGAATAAATTCTTATGTTAATTTTTTGATTGCTGTTTTTATTCTCTCAACAACTTTCTTCTTTCCTAAGACCGTTGCTATTTCAAAGGGTCCGGGAGATTTTTCGCGACCAGTTAGCGCAACTCGCATTGGCCAAAGTGTATCCCCCATCCCAAGATTTTCTTTGTCAATAAGATTTTTAATTTTATTTTCTAATTTTTTTTCAGTAAAATCTTTTTCTGCAATCTTGCTCAATAAATCTACTAATTTTTTAAGACGCTCTTTCGTCTCTCCCTTGTTTGATTTTTTCCAAACCAGCATCTTTGCTTCATATCTTAAACTCTTTTTAAAGAAAAATTCAGTAAGATGCGGTATGTCAGACAAAATCTTAACTCTATTTTTCTCTAAGCTTAGCACTTTTTTCAACCATATTTTATTTATTCTTCCCTTAAGTAGTCCAGCAGATTTTAGATATGGAATACAAAGCTCTGTAAATTCATCCAAGGACTTTTGTCTTATATAATACCCATTTAACCAATCTAATTTTTCAAGATTAAAAATAGAACCACCCTTATTTACATCACCAAGTTCAAATTCCCGAATAAGTTCTTTGAGTGAAAAAACCTCGCGGTTGCTTGTTGGGTTCCATCCAATAATTGATAGAAAGTTAAAAAGCGCTTCAGGTAGATAGCCATTATCTAAATAATCTTCTACTGCCACATCCCCTTGTCGTTTTGACAGCTTGCTTTTGTCTGCATTTAAAAGAAGTGGCTGATGGGCAAAAACAGGCGCATCCCATCCAAACGCATCATATAAAATAATGTGTTTTGGGGTGGATGAAAGCCATTCTTCTCCGCGGATTACATGTGAGATTTTCATTAAATGATCATCTACAACATTCGCAAGATGATATGTTGGAAATCCATCAGATTTCATTAAAAC
>JAYEKT010000116.1:0-1642 GCA_034716735.1 Patescibacteria group bacterium | reverse complement strand
CCAAAATCTCATCACAATCTGCGGTTCTGGCCATCCTTTTGCCTCAAGATGATGATGAATCGGCGCAGACAAAAATACCTTCTTCTTTCTTATCTTTTTTGAACCCATCTGAATAATAACTGACACAGATTCTAAAACAAAAATACTCCCAATAATCGGAAGTAAAAACATTGAATTTGTAAGCATTGCAACTACACCAAGTGTTACGCCCAAAGACATTGCGCCTGTATCCCCCATAAAAAACTTTGCTGGATAGATATTAAACCACAAAAACGCAAATAACGCGCCGATAATCACACCGCAAAAAGTTGCAAGTTCAACCTTTCCTTGTGAAAAAGCAATGGCGCCAAACGCGGCAAACGCAGCCAAAAGCGTTCCTCCTGCTAACCCGTCCAACCCGTCTGTTTCGTTAACAGAAAATGATGTGGCGACAATTATAAAAATAAAAATCGGGATATACCACCAATCAACTACAAAATTTCCAAGAAAGGGGATATGAATAAAATCCCAACCCAATTTATAATAAAACCACCATGCGCCGACGATTGCAATCGCAGCATAAATTAATATACGATGGCGCATTCCCAATCCCCCACCATGTTCGCCAATTCTTTTGATGTTGAATAAATCGTCAACTAATCCGACAAGCGCTGAAGCAACCAAAACGCCGAGTGGCAGCCATGTTTGTGAACGAGTTAAAAAATTCAATTGTTTAAAAATTTCCAAATCAAAAATTCGTGAAAGATAGAAAAAAAGCAAAGCCAAAAACAGAACGGTTCCCCAGATGACAATTCCGCCCATTGTCGGAATACCGCTTTTTTGCTGATGAAGTTTAGAATAAATCGGCGCGGATTTTCTATCACGAATTTTCTTACCAAGTTTGTATCTATACAAAAATTTCAAAAACGATGGCACCCAGACGAGCGCCACAACAAAAGAAAGTGTGGTTAGTAAAAAAACTTTTATGATAACCATAAATTATATATTCAATCTAGCGATAATAACTACTGTTACAACGACAAATACCTGCAAAAAAACTGTGGACCAAGAAACAAGATGACTCAATTTTTCCTCGTTCTTCCAAATATACTGCGAAATGAAAAAATTTACAATGATAAAAATCAAGCCCAGCAATGGCAAAAAAAACATATCATACCACGGCCCAACCCAATCAATTCCAAAATAAATTGTTTTGTGAAGCGCCATAAAATCCTCTTTTCCAACAAATGGTAAAGCCACCCAAGTAGCAATAAGCCAACTTGCGACATTTAACCCCAAACTAATGATAAATGATAATCTAATTTGTCTATCTGGCAGAAAAAACAGCCATGATAATTTTGTCATATTGTTGTTTTTCGTCTTTTCTTTCTTGTTTTAGCCACCCTTCTCGCCTCTGCAGGCCACTTGTGAAGAGGTAGAGGTTGAAGAAGAGAAATAATTTTATCCTTTGAAACTTTATTTTTCTGTAAAGTTTTAATTGCTTCCATGGCCTCATCAATATTCTTATAATACCCATCAACCAAAACATCATTTATTATAGCATAAATTTCAAAATCATTCAATGATTCAAAGCTATTTCTTATATATTCAAAAATTTCCTCTCTTTTTTCTTTGTTAAAATAATCATAAAAACCGCCATCTT
>JAYEKT010000115.1:0-7617 GCA_034716735.1 Patescibacteria group bacterium | reverse complement strand
AAAAAACCGAAACAATTTCGGCTTGAGTATATCAACATTTTTAAAAACACTACAAATTCCAGCAAGATAATTGGCTACACCACCCTTGTCAGGAGGAAATTCCAAGGTAATAAGTAAAAATTTCATAGAAAACTATTTTCGCGCAAACATCCTCCTAAAATATGTAATATCCTCCTTATCAATCCCCCTAATAATCCACATCACTATTCCATAAATAACCATTCCCAATAAACTCAAAATAACAAAATTCACAAAGGGCTTAAGAAAACTTATAATACCAATCATTACAATTGATGCGAGAAGAGATTTTACAAAAATATTAAACAAAAATCCAATCTTATAATCCACAATTTTTCTTGCGCGCATAATTCCAATAGAAAAAAGAAAGAAATAAGAAACAAGCGCTGTAATACTTGCGCCGATTACACCATAACGTGGTATTAAAATTAAATTTAAAACGATATTTACAACCATTGTTAAACCCAAAATAATAGTTTGAACTTTTTGTTTGTTACATGCGTTAAGCAAAGAGCCGACTGGAAAAGATAAAAACGCAAAAACAAGTCCGACAGCTAAAATCTGAAGAGGAATAATTGATGGTGAAAAATCTGCGCCATAAAGAGACAAAATAATTTTATCTGCTAAAATCCCAATACCAAATGCCAACGGCACTGCCACAAGTATCAAATATCTCATTCCCTTTTCAAAAGTAACACGCAAACGCGCGCGTGATTCTTTAAAATAATAACTCAAGGTTGGGTAAAGCGACGCAACAAGCGCCATTGGAATAAATTGAAAAGCAAGTGTGAGTTTAATTGGTATACTATACCATCCAACAGCCAAATCCCCTTTTAGATATGAAAGAAGGACGGTATCAATATAAGAATATATTTTTACAAAAATTCCTGCCAATGCAAAAGCCGATGCGATTTTTCCAAGAAATAGAAATATCTTTTTATCAAAAGCCGGCCATGGAAAAAATCCTTGTTTTATTCTAACTAAACTAAATGAAAAAATGATATTAAATAAACTACCTAAAATTAATGCTATAAACAAAAAATATAGAGGAGCATTTAAATAGATAACTGACAAACCAAAAGCCAAGATAAACAATTGGCCGATGATTAATCCTACAGCTTCATATTTCAATACTCTAAGTCCTCTAAAAACTCCATAAAAAGTAAGGTGAAAAGAATCCAAAACAATAGCAAGTCCAGCGAGATAGACGAACTGTCTTGTAATTTCAGGATAATTCATTATATTAATTACTGCATAAATCAATCCTAAAGTAATCACGCCAAAAAGAATTTTAACACTAAACACTGTGCCTACATAGACCTTAATTTTATCTCTCGCCCGAGCTATTTCGCGAACCATGGCCGAAGTCAGACCTAAATCAACAAAAATAGAAAAAATCATCGCAAAAGATATTGCGAATGAATATTTTCCAATATTTTCTACGCCAATTCCTCGCGCAACCAAAGTGAAATAAACAAAAGCAAGAATCTTCTGAATTACTGATGCAAAAGTTAAAATTGTAGTGTTTTTAGCAATAGACATCTATGCTTATTTTATCCTATTATCCCCCTTTTTTCAACCTAAAAGCCCTCTTCTTAATAGAGGGCTTTTTGTAACTATTATTCCTCGTCTGGCGATGGAGGAGGAGGGGCGGGCGTTGGGGCAGAAAGCGCGCGGACTTTTACGCGGACTTCCTCATTATCAGGATTTAACTGTAAAACCCTGCGATAAAATCCTAATGCCTCGGTTTTATTTCCTTGTCGCTCAAGAAGTGTTCCTAAACTATAAAGCGCGTTGGCGTGGTTTGGATTAAACTGAACCGCGCCCCTGAATGCCTGTTCAGCCAACATCAAATCGTTTTCAGCTCCACGATTATATAACATCCTTCCTAATTGAAACAAAATTTCAGGATCTTGCGGCGCAAATCTAAATGCGTCGCTCATTCGCATAATTGCCGCGTTCAAATCTTGTCTAACTTCTTCTAATATAGACAACCTCACAAAAGCATCTATGTAATTTGCCTTCAAACGAATTGCTTCTTCGTAGTCACTTTTTGCGTCATCGTATTTCTGAAGTAAAAATCTCAGATTTCCTCTTCTCAAAAAATGAACAGCATTTGAACTTTCAAGTTCAACTGTTTTATCAAGCGCCGCAACAGCCCAATCAACTGCATTCGGAGCAATTGAGTATGCGTTTTCATACATTGTTACTAATGTTTCCCATGTTTTAACATTGCGCGGCGCCAAATCAGTAGCAACACGCGCCTCATTTACAGCCAAAGCAATAAGATTTGTCACTTTCGCGGCATCTGGTTCTGGACTTCTGGATTCTGCGGCTGCTTGTAATAAATAAGCGCGGGCAAGAGACACATGATAATCTGCTAATGATGGCTGATATCTTGTTGCCTGAACAGCTTTTTCTACTGTTATGTCATATTCCCCTGCTCCTGCGGCTTTGACAGATGAAGCATAAAATACGTTTGCTAAATAAAATCTTCCTAAAAAGATTCCTGAAACTATTACACCAGAAAAAACTAAAATAAAGATGAAGGATGAAGCAAGCGCATACTGAGGAGATGTCTTAAGAGATAATACAAATGGTTTTTCATTGGTTTGTAAAAGATGTCGCGCGACAACCATCAGTCCACCCATATACAAAAAGAAGAGCATCCAAAGCGTGGTTGAAAAAACCAGAAAAAAGCTTGCTGCAAGCAATGAAAGCCATCCAACAGTCATACCAAAGAAAAGGGTTGATGAAGAAAACATTGAATCACCTTCACTGGAACCCCTTACTGCCCTTGATAAAGCGCCGTCTTTTCTACATGACTTCTTCATCCACACAAAAACTGCTGTTCCGAGCGACAAAAGAATAACTAAAACAAAAGACACTGTTCCCAAAAAACCATGTGTAGCAAGCAAATCAATAAAAGTTGAGGCAGGATGAGCAAAACGGACATTCCATGCAAAAGTTAAATTCAAACTTTCTGGCCGAAATTGAGCAAAATCATAGGAAAAAGTTGCTGGACCAGAACCTAAAATAAATTGCTTCAAAGATGAACCAAGTGTTTCAGTGGCAAGTTTCCACGAGGCGCTCTGAGAAAGAGTAACCTCAAGCGGTAGTTTTGCCGTAAGAAATTGTGGAACACCTAAGAGAACAAAAATTAAAGCTATAACCAAAATAGCAAAAGATACTGTAACCCAGCTCGTTCTTATCTCCTCTAAATGGCTCATTCCTAAAACCAAAAGCAAAAAAAGCGCTGCTGCTGCTGCAATCCAGACGATTTTGAAACCAACCAAAAGTAGAACTATTAAAGAAGCGACAAAGGATACAAACCAAAAAATATCGCTTTTAATATCTTTCTTTTTGACAAAAAGCGCGTTCAAAGCTAAAACCAAACACGTTATAGCAAAAACACCAAATGGAGTATTTAGGCTTGAGACAGTATTGTGAAATCTCCAAGGCAAACCCATTGCGTTTAAAACTCCGCTTGTCTGTAGAAAAAAGAAAAGTGAAGCAACCAGACCTGATGAAAGAACCAAGATATTCACTCGCTTCATATCGTCTAATTTAATCAATGTGTTTGTAACAAGAAAATAAAAAAGAATATATAATGTTATGGGAATTACACCAATCGTTAAATTATCAAAAGAGCCCAAAAAACTTAGATTTCTATCTTGCGAAAGAACCCCAGAAACAAGAACAATAAACCAAAAAGCAACTAATGGGATATCCAAAGGCGTCCTATAAAATCTAACCTCTTTTTCTATGATGGCTCTACCAATCCAAGCAAGAACACCAACAAGAACAAGGGCAGCTAAAAGATACTGCTTGTTAAACTCAAGGTATTCAAATGTAAACGGTAGAAAAAAAATGGGCGTCAATAAAATCACACCGTAAACAGATAATTTAGTAATAAGAGCGAGAAGTTTGGATGGTTTCATAGGGTTTTTAGTTTAATTATTTATTTAAGTTTCTTTATATTATTATAGCAAAATTTTTAAAAAAGGAACAATAGTTATTACTTGTAGGAAGCTTAGCTTCCTACAAGTAATAACTATTCTATTAAAAGATGTTGAATTTTACTTAAATCCTCTTCTAATCCGCTCATTACAAATTTTTCGTAATCTTTTTCATCTTTAAAATAACTTTTCATTATAAATTCTCTGTTAATCAATGATGGGTAATTTTTAGTTCCAATATAATCTAAATAAGATGACCACCTGTAATTTTTCAAAAAATCTCTTATTCCCTTTAAGTCATTGATTCCATTTTCTTTCCATTTCGGCTGGAAAATATCTACAGGATTAAGGTGGATATAACGACTTAAGTGCATCATTTGTTCATCTGTTCTAACATGAACGGCTTGGAATGCTCCTTGAAAAAGCGCGCCGCTACGATCGTATTTACGATTGAAATATTTAGCATAACCCTGACCCATTTTATGCATAAAAGCAGATATACCGCCCTCTTTTAGTTGTTTTAGTATTAAATGAAAATGGTTGGGCATTAAGCAAAAACAAATAATTTCAACTAATCTTTTCCGCAGGTCTGCAGAACCCACTGTAGGACACCGAGTGTCCAAATTTCTGCGACAGAAAGCCGGGGCATATTTTTCGTCATTAAATTCAAAAAGATCATGAAGGAAACGATAGCGATCCTTGTGCTCATCGCCCATGAAAATTTTACGTTTATCTACTCCGCGGTTATATATGTGATAATACTCCTCCTCAACGAATTGTACTTGTCTCATACTAATTACATAGACCTCCTTGTTATTTAAATTCTTCAAACTTGTAGGACACTCGGTGTCCTACAAGTAAAACCCTGTTGGGGGTTATTTGAAGTAGAGGGATTTGCCGTAATTGTAGTCCTGTTTGATCTGGGAGGGGTTGCGGGCGTAGTTGTAGATGCGGACGTCGTCGATTTGGCCACCGAAAAACAAAAGTGTAGAGGTATAACTACCGATAGTGGGAACGGTTCCATCTGAAACAGTTATAGTGGCAACATTTCCATCAGTATCAGTAGCAATAAGTTCTCCATCTAAATAATAGCTTGCTGTTGTCTGACTGGTTCTCACAGAAACTACATGATGCCATAACCCATCATTAACCACTGGTCCCTCATTTTTTATTTCAAGCTTATGCCCCGCAGAATCTCTAAATGTTATTTCTATTTTATTATCTGTTTGTATATATACAGATACTAAATTATTTGTAACCGACCCGTAATCTGAATAAATTGCTCCTGCTGTTGAACTAAAATCATCGCTAGTTTTAATCCACGCTGACAAAGTAATTTCTCCAGTACCAGGACTTAAAAGTGATGAATTTTTCAATTCCATGCAATCGTCTGTCTTGTCAAAATCCAAACTTCCGTTGATTTTTCCTGTTGCGCCATTTTGCCAGGCGGTTGAGGTGGCGACGTTGGTGCCACCCTCGCCAATTACAACATACCCGTGGTTGTCATTACCACTCGCGTCATACGCCCAGTCGCCGTCACCTTCATCAAATTTCCAATGCCCCACTGGCTCTCCTTTATTATATTCATACGCAACTTCTGCCACGGTCAGAGCGCGGTCCCAGATTTTTACGTCGTCGATGTTGCCTTGAAATAAGGACGATTGCCTAGCACCTATAAGTAAATTACTAGAATTACTAACATCAGAACCAGAAGCTAAACCACTATGAGTTCCAGCTAATACTCCATCTACATAAGCATTAAGTTCTTGGTCATTTCTTGTAGCTACAAAGTGATGCCATTTATTATCTGTTATACTTACACCTGAGCTTGTTACCCTTGAGTATGTACCACCAGTAGTATTATCTCTTACAAGAAAATCTATATCGTCACCAGTGGCTGTAGTTCCGAAATCAAAAGCTCCTTCTGTTGCATTGGGTGGATATTTACTAATCATAAAATTAGACGCATCTATATCTATTAATTTAGCCCACCAAGACACACTAAAATCTCCAGTTCCAAAATCCAATATATTGGTATCCACCACTCTTACATAGTCATCACTCCCATCAAACTCCAAACACCCGCCTTTTTTGCAGTATCCAGAACCCTTCCAAGTTCCATCCACAATACCGCCGTCGTTGCCATTTCCTGTTCTGTCGGTTGATGTTGTTCCTATTTTCTCGTCAAAAGTAAGATGCATTATTGGCGCGCTACCCCCTGGATGCGCGCCAGAAGCAGTAACAGTTGGATTTTCTGGTGGGGCAACCATTAAAGCTTTACCGCGATTATATTCCACCTTGATTTCATCTTCATCCAAAAGATATTCATAAATTTTAAATTCGTCTATTTTGCCAGTGTACCACGAACCAATTGGAGGATCATTATGTGAGCCAATCTTCACATTTCCGCTTATATTCATTGCTGTATAACTTTGTGTATTGCCAAATTGGCTTCCATCTATATACAACTTGCCTGTACTGGCTGAACTATCAAAAAGCCAAACTAAATGATGCCATTCACCGTCATTTGGCGCGTCGCCAAAATTTTTCATAGCGCCATCATAAAAACCTATCTGTCCAGAGGTAGTACCAAAAAACGCTAATAAAAATCTGCCCGTTGCTGTGTCAAACAAATAATCTGTTGTTCCGTCTGCAATAGGACTTTTTACCCACATTGAAAAAGTGTAGGTTTGCGCAGTTGATGAAAAATTTGGTAAATCCACATAATCCAATGCTCCATCAAACCCCAAGGCATTGCCAAATTTTCCTGGAGTTGATGTGGCGTTGTAAACTTCACCGTGATTTCCCCGTCCGGACTGGTCTTTGACAATGGCGCGGACATTGGAATAATCGGATGTTGTTGCCATATGCAAGTCATCAAATTTATAGTAGAGGACGGGTCCGCTGGCCGGGCCGTCGCCATCAGATGCTTCTACGCGGTTGGATGTTGCTGGCGCGCCTGCCATCATATCTTCTGCGATTTGTTTTGGTGTGCGGGCGTAGTTGTAAACGCGGACGTCGTCGATTTTGCCGTCCCAATTTCTATCTCCTGCGCTCCTATCACCTATATATAAATCAGCTACGTTAATATTTATCTCACCCGTTACACTTGTTTCTTTCTTATCTTCTATACCGTTAATATAAACAATTTTATTACCAGTTGATTGATCATAAGTTGCTACAACATACGACCATTGATCAAGAGGAATCGCAGTATCACTAATTATCTCTATGTCAGATAATCCAAAAGTATACGCAGTAATGTTACCTGTAGCATTATAACTATATAATACAAAATTTCCTTTATCTAAAATACGCGGATTATTACCTCCGCCAGAATGATTAAATGAATCTGGTTTGACCCATGCAGAAAGAGTAATTGCGCCCTTAATGTCTAAAGTATTGTGGTCTGAAACTTGTAAATAATCACTGGCTCCATCAAAATCCAAACACCCGCCATACCTACACTCTTCAGCACCTTTCCACTCTGGACTGCCACCAAAAGCTCCGTCGTTGCTATTTTCAGACGTATCATACGCCGTTGTGCCTGTGTTTTCATCCATTTTCAAATGCAAAACTGGTGGGGGGCCTGTTTCATAAAGCTGGAGGGCTTCGCGTTTTGAAATCGCGCGGTTATAAA
>JAYEKT010000114.1:0-7725 GCA_034716735.1 Patescibacteria group bacterium | reverse complement strand
AAACCTCCTACTACGGTCAAACCATCTGTAGTGTAAAGATGTGATGCTTGAATTCCGCCTGAAAATGTAGAAGTTCCTGTTCCACTAAAAGATGCAGTGTTTCCATAAATTGTCCCACTCGCATAAATATCTTTCCATGCATCATCAAATTGACCTATGTCATAATAATTGTTTGTTGCAGGGTCAACATCGGAATCAATGCGGGCAGTGATTGTTAAGGTGTCAGATGTATCATTGCCAATATCCACACTACCATAAAAAGTTGCTAATCCATCTGCTAATAGAGTTGAAGATGTGTTTAATGAGCCGGCAGTGAATAAATCACCTTCTGAATCAATTCTTAATTTTTCTACTCCTGCTACAGCAACTCCAAGCATTGCGTAGTTTGTACTTGCTGAAGAAGGGTTTACATAAAGCGAGCCCTGATGAACTCCTAAACCGTCAGGAACAGTTGCAAAGACAGTTTGTGATGTTGAAGTGCTTACTGCGTTTGTTCGCAAGAAAGAAGTGGAATCAAGACCATCTAATGTGTCTGCGTTAAATGCATATCCTGCGGCGCCAATGCGTTTTCTTGGCGTCATTTCGTCATCACTTCCTACTGTTATTCCAAGCCAATAAGTATCATCATTAAAGTCCAAATTAATAGCATTATGTCCTGTACCACCCAATAAAACTGAAAAATACCCGTTTGCCACCTCCACATTTATTGAATCAGGGGTTTCGCATAAGCCGGACACCGTCCATAAGCAAGTTCCAAGAGTCGCGCTATCGTAAATTACAAATTTTATGTTGTAATTAGCATCTTCTGCAACTGCTCCAGTAGAAGTTAAAAGTTTACCTTGATAACTTATTTGTTTATTTATTCCTTCAGCGGCCTTTGTATTGCCAGTTAAATTTCCGTAAAAGCCCAAAAGTGTTATTCCAACCACAAGCGTAGAAACGAACAAAACAAACATTCCGTGTCCTAAGTTTTGGATACGTTTTTTACTCAGTTTAAATTTTGGTCTTAAAAAGTCAACGGACATATTATTTTTTCTTTTCTCGGTTTAATCCTATATCCAATGCAACAACATTTTCTTTAGCCGCTTTTCTTAAATCTATATTGTCAGTTTTTCGTGAATCATATCCTTTTTTATCAAAACTCGCATAATAGACGTTTCTACCAGCTAAAAATACATATCTACCGTGCCTATCTGTAATTTGTGTTTCAAGGAGTTTGTTGTATTGTGTTTCAAAAAGTCGGGCAATAACGTAAGAAAGTGGTTTGCGTGTTTTTTTGTCGAAAACAATACCCCATGATTTTGGTTTTTTCGTCATAGCAAGGCGTCTGAACAAGAAATAAAGCAAGATTTGTCCAACAAAGAATCCACCCAAAAGAACTGAAGGTGAAACAATGAACGAGCCCAGGGACAATACAACGCCTGAAAAAGCAATAACTTTATTGAATGATTTTAAGAACTTTTTGAATATAATTTTTCTTGGGACAACTTTTTCCTTCACTTCAACAGGGTCAAGCGGGATATTAACCATAATTGTGTCCCCTTCTTTACCTATGTTGATGATTTCGCCATGATAAATTTCTTTCATTCCCGCGTCTTCCTTTGATTTTTTGAGAGTTTTTGTAGGGAAAATAAATCCTGGCTTAGTTACTTCAATAAGATAGTTTCCTTTTGAAACAATAAAGGCAAATCGCCCTTGTCTGTCTGTTACCCGTGTTTGTATAATTTGTTTTGTTTTAGCATCTTTTAAACGGACAATTGCCAACCCAACAGGTAATTTTGTAAACGCATGATAAACGCTTCCCCAACCCTTTCTTTTTCTTCGTTCAAGCAGTAAAAATGGTTGAGTAAGTAAAAATCTTAAATAATTTAGTAAATTTAGTAATGAAAAGGCCGTTCCTGCGTTTGCCAAAACAACAGTTGCGATTGCTGGAACAGCCACTCTTGTGTTAGTCGTTTCCACTCGCGGGTCATCAATCACCTTTAAAACCTCTTCTTTTGCTACTTTTGCGCTATAAGATGTTTTTTCCGCGAGATTTTCCGTAATTGCCCCTATGTTTTCTATAAGCGGAGCTTCAGTGTCAATAATATCAATAAGTTTAGGTGGCGGTCTTAACAATTCAATTTTTTGGTTTATAACAGCATCTATTACATTTATCGGAGGACTTTCTGCGCGTCTATAGCCATCTTTTTCTACAACTATGTGGTATAGTCCTGTTGGTGTGAAAAAGTGGTAAGACCCAGTTTCAGTAGATAAAATAGGGTTTGTTTGGCTATATGGCGATGATGTCCAAAGTTCCCAACCACCAGCTTCGTTTTGAACATAAAGCGCAATTGTTGCATTTTCAACAAGTTTTTTTTCTCCGTCAAAAGTTTCAAAAATTAAACCAGAACGAGTAGCAAATAAGGTAAAATCAATAAAATCAAAGCTATTTTCACTATAAATTACTGTAATAGCGCTGTCATACACCCCAAAAGATAGTGGCGTAGTAATCTTAGTTTCATACCTTAATTTTTCTTCGTTATAAGAGAGTAAATAATTCGAAGCATCTATTGTTAGGATAATTGATTCAGGAGTTTGGCTTAAATCTTCATCAGAGATAGTCATGACAAGTGAAGTTCCAGCTATTGTTTTAACCTGATTGTTAATCAAGGGCAAAAAGATTGTTTCTTCTGCTACTAAAAATAATACATTTTCAAGCTCAAGCGGGATTATGACAGGGACTTCTTCTGGTTCTTCAGGTTCTTCTGGTTCTTCGGGTTCTTCAGGAGGCGCTTCTCCAAAAGTTGTAGCTGATGTTACTGCTCCAGAAGAGAAATTTTCAGATGTATCATACGAAAATGCAGTGTAATAATATGTTGTGCCAGGAGTTAAGCCATAATCTACTGCTGAAGTAGCTAATCCATTGAAAACAACTACTTCACCCTCACCTTCTTCAGGAGAAGTTGGATATCCTGATATTCCGCGCATTATATGCGTGCCAGCAAAATCTGCGTCAGGAGGGTTATTCCATGTTAAAATTATAAAAGTTTCATCTGGCGCAGCATTAAAATTTAGAATATTTGAAGGTAAAATAGCATCTCTTAGGGTTATAAAGGTAAAATCCGATGAAGTAGATTCATTTCCTGCTGGATCTGCGGCTGTTACGCGAAAATGGTAAGTCGTATTTCCAATAAGACCAGACAAATCAAGTGTATGTGTTGTAGAAAACAGACCGCTTATTCCTACGCCAGCTTCATAGCTTGGTGTTATACCATATCCGACTAATCCTGTGCTGATTTCATTAGTTGTCCATGTAATTGTAGCTGAATTTTCAGTAATATCTGTGACCAAAATACCTGAAATTAGGGGTGAAATAGTATCCAAAGTAGTAAAAATACGGTCATCTGACACTGCTTCATTGCCCGAATTGTCAGCAGAACGCGCTATAAAATGGTATAAAGTTGCTGGAGTTAGTCCTGAAATCGTAATACTATGGCTGGTTTCAAACGTTCCTAATGCTTCAGAACTACCGTATGACATAGATTCACCGTAATTAATCACAGATGTTGCTGGCTCATTTGTAGTCCAGCTTATGGTGGCAGACACGCCAGTTATGTTTGTAATCGTAATATCAGTGATTATTGGGTCTGTGATGTCAGCAAGTGTAGTAAAAGTGTGGTCAAGAGAGGTGTTTGTGTTGTCGTCTGTGTCTGTACTACGTACACGAAAATGGTAATCAGTACCAGTAGTTAGACCTATGAGTATGATTTCGTGGGTGGTTGTGGCTGAAATACCTGTTTCTGTGCCTAATTCATAGGATAACGTTTCACCATAATCTACCTCTGTAGAGCTATTTTCGTCGGTTGTCCATGTGATTGTAGCTGAATTTTCAGTAATATCTGTGACTAAAATGTCTGAAATTATAGGAGGAGTTGTGTCTTCTGGGGGTGGTGGAGGTGGTGGTGGCGGTTCACCGCCACCACCTGGAATTTCTGCTGGAAGGGATATTATAGTGATTTCATTACCAAGATAATCCGTGGCAATCGTGTAATTATCAGAAGCGCTTCTATTTCCTCCTTCAGTGAAGATATCTTCGGTTATTTTGTAATTTGCTGAAGTTTGAGCAAAACAAAAATGACTGATTACAACAGTCATTAGGGTTAAAACAAAAACAAAACTCAAAGCTTGCATAAGTTTTTTTGTTTTGTTTATTTTTTTGTTTTTATTTATCCCCCAGTTCATATTTTTGTTTTGTTTTTGTTTTGTTTGCTTGTCCACCATAGCTTTAGCGAAGGTGGATTTTTGAAAGATATACAGTAGTTTTTGTTTTTATATATTGTATATCTTTTATTATACTTATATTATATCACAAAAATAGTTAAAAGTCAAGTATTTCTTGGCTAAATTTAGCCAAGAAATACGCAAGGTTTTTGAGTGTTTGTGGATAGTTTTAAGTTATCCACGACTAAGCTTGTTTTTATCCACAGTTTATTAAAGATTGGGGATAAGTTGCGAAAACAGGCATATTTAGTTTTCCACACCACCACCGTCATTCTGAAGGAGTCCGCAGGCGACTGAAGAATCTAATACAAAGAAAACTATTTTATTTATATAAGATTCTTCGGTGTAACCTCTGAATGACGTCAAGTTAATAAAAAACACCAAAATCACCAAAAATCCCTTGATAAATTTCTTTTTTAATAATCTTGCCTGCGCAGGCAGCTACCGATACAAAGATCTGCGGCGGCTCAACTATGCGCAAGGGGGCGCCTCAAACCCAGCTCCAGTTCGATTCGTCGGATTGGAGCTTTTCTTTTTGCTTAAAAGTAGTATCAAATAAATGCGTAATAGCATATTACGCATTTATTTGATCTTGTAGAGACGAGGCAATGCCTCGTCTCTACGGTGTTTTTGTGACTTAAATACCCAAATTTTCTGGATTTTTACTGTCAGATTCCCAATTTAAAGGATTATCAGTAGTATATTGGTAAATTCGGTTGAATTCCTTTTCATTTCGGATTACGCGGTCGTAAAACCTTGGTTGCCAGGCGAAATTGATATTTGAAAATTTTTGACATTTGGGAATGCTTACCCTTGTAGAGACGAGGCAATGCCTCGTCTCTACAAGGGTTTTAATTTATAAACCTGGTGGACCAGGGGGGAATCGAACCCCCGACCTCTACTATGCGAAAGTAGCACTCTACCCCTGAGCTACTGGCCCATCATGTCCCTGGCAGGAGTTGAACCTGCGTCTAGAACTTAGGAGGTTCTTATTCTATCCATTGAACTACAGGGACGTTTGTAATGCGTTTCTTATGAAACAAATGTTTGTAAGAAATTGTAGTAAATTTATCAGCTTTTTCTAAAATTACATCAATAAAAGCGTCGCAAAACATCTTCAAGACATATCAAAAACATGAATTTCTTACTTCTAATCATATCAAATTTTCCACAGAAAATCAATACTTGCATTTATTTTTACATCTGATAAGATGATAAGTATATGCAAACACTTTTAATCATCACAATCATAGGAATTTTTGCTGTTTTAGCCGCGCTTGTCGCGCTTTTGATACAAATCTATGGTAAAAAATCACGAGATTTAGTTCAAGATACATCTTTAGAATCTCTAAAATGTGAATTAAAGGATATTAGACAGGAGATGAAAGGAAGTTTAGAGAAAAATCTTGAGTTTATTCAAAAACAATCAGGTGAAAGCGGACAAATCATCAAAGAAGTAGTAACCAAAATGGAGCAATTACATGCTACAAACAAAGAAGTAGCTGGTTTTGCAACACAATTACAGGGTTTAGAGAATATTATGCGCAACCCAAAGCATCGTGGTATATGGGGAGAGTATGCCTTAGAAACGCTTTTAGGCAATATCTTGCCTGTTGGATGTTATAAAATGCAGTATGCCTTTAAAAATGGGGATATAGTGGACGCAGTAATTTTTGTTCAAAACAAAGTAATCCCTATTGATGCCAAGTTTTCTTTAGAAAAATTCAATCGTTTAGTAGATGCAGACGAAAAAGATAGAGAAATCCTTGAAAAAGACTTCAAAAAGGACATTAAGCTAAGAATTGATGAGACAAGCAAATATATTAAGCCAAGCGAGGGGACTACAGAGTTTGCGTTTATGTTTATACCTGCAGAAGGGGTTTATCACAATCTTTTAAACTCAAAAGTGGGAAGCTTAAACGTAAGTTCGCAAGATTTGATTGAATATGCATTTAGTAAAAAGGTGATAATTGTGTCACCAACATCATTTTTTGCTTATCTTCAAACAGTAATTCAGGCGTTAAACGCGCTTAAAGTAGAAGAATCTGTTAAAGATGTGCTTAAAAAAGTGGCAAATTTACAAAAACACATTGTAAATTATGAAGAATATATGAGAAAAATGGGTAATCACTTGGGCACAACAGTTAACGCATACAATACAGCATACAAAGAATTTGGTAAAATAGATAAGGACGTGGCAAAATTATCTGATAGTGAGATAAAAGTAGATCCAATGAAGCTGGACCGGCCGGCGGTTGACTAATTTTTTCTTTAAGATATAATATAGATATAAATTAATTTTGAATATATGCGCAAAATGGACTTTAATTCAGTCGTGTGGAAAGAAGGTGACTATTATGTTTCCCAATGTTTAGATGTGGATGTTTCTAGTTTCGGTGATACTAAAAAAGAAGCCATAGAGATGCTTCAAGAAGCATTAGAATTGTATTTTGAAGATATCCCTCTTCCGAAAAAATCAGATAGAGTAAAGAATCCAACCATCGCTTCTGTACAACTTCAGTATGCCTAAACCCTTTTTATTACGGCTCGTAATCAAAGTCCTTGAAAAGAAGGGCTTCTTTTTTGTTTCGCAAACTGGGTCGCATATTAAATATCGCAAGGAAGGTAATCCAATACTTACTGTTATTATACCTAATCATAAAAAGGATATAAAATATGGTACATTTCGTTCTATTTTACGCCAATCAAGATTAAAAGAAGATGATTTTAAGAAAGAAAAGAAAAATAAGTCTTGACTAAAATAGTATAATATGTTAAATTGATAATTGAAAAGTGATAATTTTTTAATATGCCAGTAAAACAATCGGCTGCTAAAGCCCTACGACAATCTAAAAAAAGAGGTTATCTTAATAAAAGAGCTAAAGATAACTTAAAAGACCTTGCGAAAAAGACACGCAAGGCAATTGAAAGTGGCTCAAACGAAACACAAGAATTAGTAAAAAAGACATTAAAAGCTACTGACAAGCTTGTTGGAAGGGGAATTTTAAAGAAAAATACAGCCGCGCGCAAGAAATCACGTTTAATGAAAAAGTTTAACGAAAAACTTGCAAACGCAAAACCACAGAACGAACAAAAACGCGAAGAATAAAATATCTTGATAATTTAAAAGACCCGCATCGGGTCTTTTTTGTGTTATAATATTTGTATAAATCTTCAACTATTTGTTACAATAAAATTGTAAGCATATTGCTTACAGTTGTAAAATAAATATCTATGTTAGATTTTTTAAAAAATGGAAAAGGCGAGGTTCTGAACCTTTTTTATAAAGATACGGATAAAGAATATTTTTTTAGGGAAATCGCCAGAAATCTTAAAAAAGAACCAGGCGCTATTCAAAACGCTCTTGACACTTTAGTTAAGGGCGGTATTTTGATTGATGAGCGAAAAGGAAATTTGCGTTTTTTTAAATTAAACAAAAATCATCTTTTGTACAAAGAAATT
>JAYEKT010000113.1:0-1712 GCA_034716735.1 Patescibacteria group bacterium | reverse complement strand
CAAAAACTCTTTGATTTTGGTCATTATGTTCCTCCTCCCGAATTTTTTTGAGGTTTTGTTTTTTATTCTTATATTAAAGACCTATGATATTTTTAGCATGTTTTTTTATCTTTCGTCAAGGATTCAGTGTCCGCACGCCATTCTTCAAATCTGGAAGCAATGACTGCGCAATATCTATTGGTATTGCAAAATTATATCCATAAAAACTATCTGTTCCAGGAATTGTTAATCCACCACGAACAATACCAATAACATCTCCTTGATTATCAACCAACGGTCCGCCACTGCTACCATGCTGAATTTCCGAATCTGTCAAGGCATAAATATGCCCATCAATAACCTGCCCGCGCGCCAGTATCACTCCTTGAGATATATTTGTAACCGGACCTCCCCCTGGATATCCAAGTGAATACGAAGTATCACCTTCCCGAACCTTGCTGTAATCTGCTAATTCAACATTATTATAACTGCTTGAAATTTTTATAAGCGCTAAATCGCGCAACTCGCTCCATCCCAAAACTTCTCCGCTCACTACGCTATCATCAAAAAGCTTAATTTCTACAACTTCATCCCCTTCAATTACATGATAATTTGTTAAGATATATCCTTCTGTATCAATTATTACTCCAGACCCCAAACACGGACACTCATCCCCAACATCAACCGCAACTTGAACTACTGATGGCGCGACTTTTTCAAAAATTTCTAAAAGAGAAAGTGGATCTAATTCTGGCTCAGGCGGAACTATAATATCAAGCGCGTTTCGCAATACTACCGTGGTGCCATTTGGATTTATCACTTGCACACTATACAACGCCTGCTCTAATCCAGCAGGAACTTTTGCTTTTAGTGTGGAGTTGTTTATAAAAGATACTTCAGGAGATTGCGTTGTTCCGATAAAAACCCGCGCGCCAAGTGAAAATTTGATACCAGTAATTGTAAGATAATTTTCAATACTATTTAGCATTTGGTCGGGTGTGATGCTGATGATTGTGATTGAAAGTGGCGCAAGTGTAATTGTGTCAGATTTTAAAGGATTTGCGCCAACTTCAATATCTTTATCACTATTTATTGTTCTGGTTTCTAGTGTTTCTACTCCGGGGGAAAAGTCAGATGCAGATTCTATCGGCGCGCCTAATTTGTAATTGGTAAAAAACGCATCTGAAACATCATCTATTTTTTGATTCCAATTTTCACCATAAAGATATAATGCTGCTATTTCTGTTGCAACCCACCGAAGCATGCCGCCTTGTTCAACAGCATAAACCTTTGGATCGCTCTGGATTTTTATCATCTTCACACCCGGCCGATAAGTTACATTACCGCCAATCTGCATGCTGGCAAGTTCTTGGTCGCTGATTTGTGTTACAGAAGAAAAATCCTTAAACCATGTTTTGTATGTTTTGTCATTAGGAAAAACATACCTCTTTCCATCTGAGGCATAATAATAAACTGCTGGTAAACTGCCCTTTACCAAAGAATCTGCAATCGCTAAATCTGGCGATGCCTTTACTGCCCACAATGGCGCGAGTAATAAAAAAACAATAGAAATGTATAAAAGTTTTTTCATATCTTTATTATAACACAAGTGTTATTCCTGCAAAGCTAATAATCCCTCACACGCAAGCATGTGAAGCAGGTATCCCATAAAAAATCAAATCTGTAAAATCTATGAAGGAAAATCTGTATTTTTAAAAACCCCAATCTTGCGA
>JAYEKT010000112.1:0-7824 GCA_034716735.1 Patescibacteria group bacterium | reverse complement strand
AAAAATCAACCAAATCAAAACCAAAAAAAACCACAAAACCTGCAAAAAAAGCTGGCGAATACAGCGCAGGGCAGATTACAGTTTTAGAAGGTTTGGATCCAGTACGAAAACGTCCTGGGATGTATATTGGCACAACTGGACCCGCAGGTCTTCATCATTTAATTTGGGAAGTAGTTGACAATGCCTTTGACGAAGCAATGGCTGGTTTTTGTGATACTGTGTCTGTTCGCCTCTTACCAGATAATAAAGTAGAGGTAGAAGATAATGGTCGCGGTATTCCTGTTGATGTTCACAAAAAATTCAAGGTTTCCGCGTTAGAACTTGTAATGACAAAATTGCATGCTGGTGGAAAATTTGGCGAAGGTGGATACAAGGTATCTGGCGGATTACATGGTGTTGGCGTTTCTGTTGTTAACGCTCTTTCAGATTGGACGCGCGCTGAAGTTTATCGCGACGGAAAAATCTGGGCGCAAGAATACAAACACGGTAAAAAAATCTCAAACGTAAAATCTACAGGAAAAACCAGAAAAACAGGAACCAAAATTACTTTCAAGCCCGATGCAACAGTTTTTGAAACCACTGAATTTAATCTTAAAACAATCAAAGACCATTTAAGACAACAGGCATATTTAACCAAGGGCATAACACTTGAAATTATTGATGAAAGGAAAAAAGGCAAAAAAACATTTTATACTTTTTACTTTGAAGGAGGAATTAAATCTTACGTTTATCATTTAAACCACCTTAGACAACCAAAGCACGAAAACATTTTTTATGCTAAAAAAGAAGAAGTTGATGATGTGGGTGTTGTTGAGTTGGCGCTTCAATATACTGAAGAATATAAAGATACTGTTTTTTCATTTGCGAACAATATCTATAATCCCGAAGGCGGAACACATCTTGTTGGTTTTAGAACAGCTCTCACCCGTTCACTAAATAATTATGCGAGAAAACAAAATATATTAAAAGAAAAAGATGATAATTTGACTGGGGATGATGTGCGCGAAGGTTTAGTTGCTGTAATTTCAGTTAAAGTTAAAGACCCGCAATTTGAAGGACAAACAAAATCAAAACTTGGAAATCCAGAAGTTAGAACGGCTGTAGAATCTGTTATGAATGAGACGTTAACCATCTTTTTAGAAGAACATCCAAAAGACGCAGAAGCAATTATTGGAAAATGTGTTTTGGCAGCGCAAGCGCGCAGAGCAGCAAAAGCAGCAAGAGAAACAGTGCTTAGAAAAGGCGCGCTTGAAGGAATGACTCTTCCAGGCAAACTTGCTGATTGCTCATCTCGCGATGCATCTAAATGCGAACTTTATATAGTTGAGGGAGATTCTGCCGGGGGTAGCGCGAAACAAGGCAGAGACAGAAATACACAGGCAATTCTTCCGCTTCGCGGTAAAATTTTAAATGTGGAACGCGCGCGAATTGACAAAATGCTTGCAAATAATGAAATTAAATCGTTAATTATTGCGCTTGGCACAAACATCGGCGAACAATTTAATATTGAAAAATTAAGATATCATCGTGTCGTAATTATGACAGACGCGGATGTTGATGGCGCGCACATCAGAACCTTGCTTTTGACTTTCTTTTATCGCCACTTTCCTGATTTAGTTCATAATCATCATTTGTATATTGCTCAACCGCCACTTTATAAAATCAGCAAAGGAAAACAAAGCGCGTATGCTTATACTGAATCGGAAAAAGAAAAAATTATTAAAAAACTTGTGGACGCAAAAACGCAAAAAGAGCAAAAAGAAAAAAAGAAAAAAGGGGTTGTAGAAGATGAAGATATTGTTGAGGGTGAAGAAACAGAAATGGAGGGTGAAGTTAAGGGTATAAATATCCAAAGATATAAAGGTTTGGGTGAAATGAATCCAGATCAACTTTGGGAAACTACAATGGATCCAGAAAATAGAATTATGAAGCTTGTAACAGTAGAAGATGCTGGCAAGGCCGATGAAACCTTTGATATTCTTATGGGCGCTGAAGTCGCGCCAAGAAAGAGATTTATTCAAACCCACGCAAAGTCAGTGAAAAACTTAGATATATAGTCTTCTTTGTCATTCCTGCGAAGGCAGAAATCCAATAAAAAAAACGGCTACTGATGTCAGTAGCCGTTTTGAGTTTTATATTAGATAGAGGGGAAAGAACAAAATAGCAAGAATGGAACAAATAACAAATAAAATTATGCCAAAAATGGAAATAATAAAATGGTATTTAGAAGAATTGAACTTGGCAAAATCAACATGGCGAAATATCAGTTTAACTATAATCAAGAAAAATCCGAGCAATGAAAAAAATGACAAAATGACAAACAAGCACATTCTCTCTTTCTTTTTCTCCACCCTCTGAAAATGCCTAACATCTTCGGGCTGAATACTTCGTCCTATTGCATGATACTTAAACATAATGGAATTGATGTCGTCGCTATGTTTCAAGCCAATAAAATGTCCCAACTCATGCAATGTTGTACTCTTCAAGCGTAAATAAATTTGAGCATCGCTCTCTTCCTCATAATAACTAACAAGATTTTTCCGACAAATAAAAATATCTGTTTTTGATAGACATTTTCCAAACTCATAAGCGCAAATTAAGCGTCCGTTTATCCTTGTTGGTTTATTTATTACGTAAATTACATTTTTTGTATCGAAAAAATCACTAAAACCATAACGATAATTTCTATCTACTATCCGTCCTCTATATTCGAAAAGATTTTTTCCTGTTTCTTCTTCCCACTCATCCATTGCCTCAAGAATAAACCGCTCTTCATCTTCACTAACCCTATTATCAATCCAAATTTCTCTTGAATATGGCCAGTAGCTACATCCTACAAACAAAAATATGAAAAACAAACAAAGAACTATGCGCAACATCTCCTCCTCCTTCTTCTTTTTGTAAAGAGCTATTTACACTTATTTTAACATTTTTTCATGATTCTGTCAAAAAAACTTGACATTTTTTGTATTCTGTTTTATAATAAAAACAGAATTAAATAAATCCCCGCAAGGGGTTTTTTAGATAGATTTATGTCTATTCAACAAATTCCAAAAAAAATAATTAATTACGTAATAGAATCGAAACGAGAACTGCAAAAAGTTGTCTGGCCGACGAAAAAAGAAACGACAAAATACACAATGCTTGTGATTGGTATAAGTATTGCTGTTGCTACATTTTTTGGAATCATAGATTTCTTTTTCTCATTAGGATTAGAAAATCTTTTAAGTATATTAAAATAATAAGGAGGTAAATATGGCTAAACAAGTCGCAAGGGGCCGTCGGTGGTATGCAATTCATACCTATTCTGGGTATGAAGAAAACGTTGTCACCAATCTAAAACAAAGGATTGACTCAATGGATATGGATGACAAAATCTTCAGTGTCTTGGTTCCGACGGAGAAAAAATTTAAAATTAAGCACGGTAAACGAAGAGTTGTGGAAGAAAAAATCTTCCCCGGCTATGTTTTGGTTGAGATGGTTGTAACCGATGATTCTTGGTATGTTGTTCGCAATACTCCTAATGTAACTGGATTTATCGGCGCAGGAACTGTTCCTACTCCTCTTTCTGAAAAAGAAATCAAATCTTTGCAAAAAAGAATGGGTGTTGAGGAACCACAATATAAAATTGATCTTATTGAAGGCGACACAGTCAAAATTACAGATGGACCATTTAAAGATTTTGAAGGAAAGGTTTCAGATATTGATAATGAAAAAGGTAAACTTAAAGTTATGGTTTCAGTATTTGGTCGCGAAACCCCAGTAGAGCTTGACTTTTTGCAAGTAAAAAAGATATAACTATTTGAGGAGGATTATTCTTATGGCTAAAAAAGTAAAAACACAAATTAAATTACAAATTCCTGCTGGCGGCGCAAATCCAGCTCCTCCTGTTGGCCCAGCTCTTGGTCAGCATGGACTTAATATCTCTGAATTTTGTAATCAATTTAATGACAAAACAAAAGAAATGCGGGGGGACATAATTCCTGTAATTATTACAGTTTATGAAGATAGAAGTTATGATTTTATTTTAAAAACTCCGCCTGCCGCAGAATTACTTAAAAAAGCAGCTGGAATTAAAAAAGGTTCTGGAAAACCTTTGCAAGAAAAAATTGGAAAAGTAACAAAAGCCCAAGTCAAAGAAATCGCTCTAAAAAAAATGCCGGATTTAAACACAGATGATATCAATGCGGCAATGAAGATTATAGAGGGAACCGCAAGGCAAATGGGCTTGGAGGTTGTATAAATATGACTATTACTATTGAAGAAGCAATCAAACAAGTTAAGAAAAATTCAAAAGAAAAATTCGACGCATCTGTGGAAGTTCATTTTAATTTAGGAATAAATCCTAAAAAAACCGATCAGGCAGTTCGTGGGACAATAAAACTCCCCTACTCTGCAGGTAAATCAAAAAAAGTTGCCGCATTTATCAATCCAGATAAAGAAAAAGAAGCTAAGGATGCTGGCGCTGACTTAGTTGGCGGAGAAGAACTTATTGCAGAGATTGTAAAAACAGGAAAATGCGATTTTGATGTTGCAGTAGCAACACCAGATATGATGCCAAAACTTGCAAAAGCCGCAAAAATTCTTGGACCAAAAGGATTGATGCCTAATCCAAAAACTGACACAGTTGGTACAGATATCAAAAAAATGGTGGAAGATTTAAAAGGTGGCAAAATGGCATTTAAAACTGACGATACTGGAAATGTTCATCAAATTATTGGAAAAATTTCAATGGAAGACAATCAATTGCTTGAAAATTTCAATGCATTTCTGTCTGCTATAAAAAAAGCAAAACCATCTAGCGCAAAAGGAACATATTTCAAAAAAGCTACACTTTGCTCAACAATGGGCAAGAGTGTGCAGATTGTTATATAAAAATTAGACAAGATAGTAAAAAAATATTAGTATTAAAATGATACTAATATTTTTTATTTATGTTAGGCGAAACTCAAACAAACCAAGAAAAATGCTATCGTCCGAGTTGGGATGATTATTTTATGGCGATTGTAAAAATTGTTGCAACTCGTGGCACTTGTGACCGTCTTCGCGCAGGCGCGGTCTTGGTTAAAGATAAAAGAATAATATCTACAGGATACAATGGTTCACCTCCTGGACTCCCTCATTGCGATGGTCCAGCAGGACATTTATTGGAAGAAGGTCATTGTGTTCGTACTATTCACGCTGAGCATAATGCAATTCTTCAAGCGGCAGTAGTTCCCGGAGCAACAACAAAGGACTCAACAATCTATCTAAAATACAGCCCTTGTATACATTGCGCTAAATATATTGTAGCCGCTGGAATTAAAAGAGTAGTTTTTGCAAAAATTTTTAGAAATTCGGATATTATTGATTATTTAACAAGCGCTGGATTACAGGTTGATATTTATAAAGAAAATCGTGAGTGGAATAATATAGCGCGCAAATTATTTGAAAATGAAATTGAAACAACAACTGTGGCAGAAGGTGAAATAAAATTAAAAAATTTATGATTATTGGACTTACGGGAACTTTCGCAGCAGGAAAAGATACAGTGGCGAACTATTTAAAAAATAAGGGATTTTTTTATACTTCACTTTCAGATTTTATTCGCGAAGAATGCGATAGACGTAGCATATCAAAAAATCTTGATAATTTAATCAAAACTGCAAATGAATTACGAGTACTGCATGGATCAAATTATCTTGCGAAATTGGCATTAGAAAAAATTAAAAATACAAATACAAAAAAAGCATTGGTTGTAAGCATTAGAAATCTTGAAGAATATAGAGAATTGCGAAAAAATCCTGATTTTAAACTTATTGCCATAGATGCTCCAATTGAATTAAGATATCAACGCGCCATAAACAGAGGCGGTGATAAAGATCAAATTTCATTTGAAAAATTTAAGATGCTAGAAGAAAAAGAAATGGCAAGCCCAAAAGAAAACGAAATGCAAATGCGACCAATAATAAAATCTGCTAATTATATAATAAATAATGAAAGTACTGTTGATGAACTATATAAAAAAGTAGATGGTATTTTAGAGAAATTCAACAAAATTAAAATTAAAATAAAACGAATTGATAAATCACTTCCTCTTCCTTCCTATCAAACGCAAGGTTCTGTTGCTTTTGATTTGTATTCGCGGATTGATGATATTATAAATCCGAAAGAAATAAAATTAATCCCGACAAATTTTATTCTTTCTCCTCCACCAGAAGGATACTTTTTTATGCTTGCTTCACGAAGCAGTCTGCCAATAAAAAAGGGGTTGATGGTTGCAAACGGAGTCGGAATTTTTGACCATGACTATTGTGGTCCAGAAGATGAATACAAAATACAACTTTACAATTTTAGTGAAAAACCCGTAGAAATAAAACAATGTGAACGACTCGCGCAACTTATGCTCATAAGATTTACAAAAACCGAAATTGAGGAAACAGATGAAGTTGCCAAAACAAGCCGCGGTGGAATTGGCAGCACAGAAGGATACAATTAAACTAAAAAAGACCTATAAATCAATCCGATCGGATAAGATTATAGGTCTTTTTTGTTTTTGAATTATCCTTACTTTAATTATTTTTAGATTATTTTAACTTACTCCATAAACGAGGCCTTTCTTCTACTATACTTTCTATTCTATGTCTAATGGGTATAAAAAACATATCAAAACTTTTAAATTCGCCGCTGTGTTCCATAAGGCGCGGATAACAATTCATTAAAATTTCTTTATACTGTTCATTGCCGTGTTCATACTCATAAAGAGCGAAAGTTGCATAACTAAAAACCTTAATTGCATCAAAAAATCTACCTTCTTGTGAACCACTATCATGTTCTAAATCAAAAGATTCAATCATTAAAGCTTTTGCGGGCGCAGGAAATTTATCTATAATCTTTAAAAAATACTCACGTTCTATCTCACGCGCGGCTCTATGTGGAAATTTAGGATGGGTCTTTAATCTATAAGATAAAACGCCGACAAAACTCTTTGCAATATTATGCACAAGAGCGCAAGAAAGGATTTTAAAACCATCTAATTCTTTTTCGCCTTTTTCTTTTCTAATCTCTGTTTCAATTGGCAAAAGAATAGATGCAAGCATGGCAGTTTTCATTGTTCTATCAAGAACTGTCTCTTCGGTTGAAAATTCAGGCCACGCGCGTGACGATTCCCATGCTCCAATAATTCTACGAAGAGAAATTTCAAAATTCCAAGCATCAACTGCTTCATTAGATACAACTTGGGGTATAAATGGTCCATAAAGAAGTTTAAAAGATGGAAATTCATCACATAACTTTAAAAATTTTTCGTGGTGATTTATTAAAACTTTTCTAAACTGCCTGGTATTTTCTGGTGATTTTTCTGAAGCAGCTTCTGCTAAAGAAAACATTGAATAGCCAAAATACTCAATGGCTTGAAAAAATCTTCCAGCGACTTTTTCTTTATCGCCCTGTATGCGATTAACAGCTTTTAAATAATTGAATGCAGAAGACGGAAGCACTGAAAAATATTTATCAAACTCCTCTGCCTCAATTTCATCAATTATTCCAAGCATGCGCGGATCCTTTTTAATGGGCGCTATAATATCGCCACCAACGCAAGCTTCAGAAATATCGTGATTTAAGGCAAGTATCAAAAGTTCCAACCTTTTGCTTTTTATTTCCTCGTTCTCCTCTAATGCAAGAACAAGCAATGTCTGCATTGCTGTTTTAAAAGAGTGCATTAAGTCATCTTCAAATTCTGCCTCATTTCTCCCCTGCCACCGCCTAATACGTCGCCATGATATAATAATATTTCGAAAAAAACCTTCAATTGTTTCCATATACTTACATCTTACTAAAAAGCGC
>JAYEKT010000111.1:10328-25994 GCA_034716735.1 Patescibacteria group bacterium | reverse complement strand
TCTCAACTACTTCCCCCCTATCAAAAACAAATATTTTGTCCACCTTTCTGACAGTGCTTAGTCTATGAGCAATAATTATACTTGTCCTTCCTTTCATTAACTTTTCCAAAGCTTCTGAAATATATTTTTCTGCCCTAACATCAAGAGCACTTGTTGGCTCATCTAGTATCAAAATTTTTGGATCTCGAAGCATGGCTTTAGCAATAGCTATTCTTTGCTTTTGTCCAACGGATAATTTTATTCCTCGCTCACCGATTATCTGATTATATTTATTCGGCATTTTTTCAATGAATTCTGATGCATAAGCTTCTTTTGCCACTCTTTTTATATCCTTATCAGAGGCACCCAAGGTTCCATATTTAATATTTGATTTTATTGTACCATCAAAAAGTAAAACTTCTTGTGGAACAACAGCGATATTTTTTCTTAAAAAATTTAAGTCTATTTTTTTTATATTAACACCCCCAATTAATACTTCTCCCTTATCAGCAAAATAATATCCAGAAACAAGATCAACGATTGTACTCTTACCAACGCCAGATTCTCCAACAAACGCGATCGTCTGCCCCGGATCAATTTTTATATCAATATTATTTAATATTTTTGACCCCGATTTTTTATAGGAAAAAGAGACTTTTTTTCAATTCTATCTCGCCGGTGATATTTTTTATTTTTTTATAATTTTTTGGGCGATAAGCTTCTGTTGGCAAAGCAAGCAATTTTTCTGAACGCTCTAAAGCCAGAAGTCCATTCTGAATTGTTTGCCAATTGTAGCCCAAAATAACAAACGGGCCAAATACAAGTGCTGCGTAAGCATTAATAGCTATTAATTCCCCGATTGTCATAGTGCCATTAAAAATAAAACGCACCGATATAAGAAATACTAATAATTGAGTTAAGGTTATAATTAATCTCTGATAAAAACCCACCTTGCCCCATATTATCTGGATTTTATTCCATAGACTAGTCCCAATCTTTACAAACTTATTGTGTAATACCTTGGTTTCATGGTCTTCTGCTGTTGATTGCTTGACTGCTTGGGGAAAACTAATTTTTTCCCACGCATTACCATAAATTCTTCCGAAAAATGAGTATACTTTTTTCTGAAGTTTAATCGCTGGAGGCACGGTTTTTCTCAGAAGTAAAGTATATATCAGCACTCCTAAAATTAAAATCAAACCAAATACCCAGTTAATTAAAAAAGAAATAACTAAACCTATTACAACACTCAAAAATTGTGGGGCTAATCTAATAACAACTTGTCTTACTATGGTGTTTAACCATTGAGATGCGCGATTTATCTTATCAAAAACTTCTCCGGCTTTATTATCTTTATGAAATTTCATTGGAAGCTTTAAAATATGCCCAAATCCTTTTGCATTATATTTTGCCTCTAAGCTAAGTGAAATTTTATTTCTCTTGATATCAATTATCCAATCTAAGAAACTTGCTATTAATTGCACAAATAGCCACGTGGATAAAAAAAGCATCCAAAATGATATTTGATAATTATTTATTGTTATTTTTGAAGGGGTCAAAATAGAATCAAAAAAACGCCCCACTAAATATGGGACTAATCCATTTGCTAAAGCAGATATTACTCCAAATACAGAAAGAAGAATAATCTGCTTTTTATATACAAAAAGATATTTAAATATAATTTTCCAATTTCCAAAACCCTCCATATTCTATTATTATAACATAAATTCATAACAAATAATTCTGGGGTAAAGAATACAAATATACAGAGGTGGCAGGCACCTTACCCGAAAAGTCGGATGCAGGTGTACCAATTTCTAATATCCAAGAACAAAGGGTTTGAATTTTCAATACAGTAGTGTAATTTCAAAGAAGATCCGCAAAACGTATCTTTTTTGAAATTTGTATTTTGTCAATTAAAAAAGGGTGTGCGAAGTTTTCTCACACACCCTCTAACGATTCGTGTTTTTTTATTGTGCCTGAATCTCTTGCATCATCGGTGCAAGCACCTTGACAAAGAAGAAAGCAGTCAAAGCACAGTCAAGAACATTGGGAACGCTAAACGTAAACTTGCGTGTTCCAATATTCACATTGTCGTAAACCCTGTTAACTGGCTGTTTTTCGTTTCCACGGAGTTTTTGCTGCTCTTCAGGAGCCCTGTCTCTCTGATAATGGAGCAGGCGGGTCGGAACCTTAAGGATAAGATAGTCGCTGTAAGTATTTTTAGTTGGGCGTTCCTGTATCTCTTGTGGAATATAGCGACCAAGAAGTGTGTCCTCCAGGTCGACATAGATTTCTGCTGGTGATACGAGCGGTGGCAACAACACGCCTTCTTTCAGTGTAATGTGAACAGAACTTCTACCCACGCCAAGATCATAGTGGAACCAATCCACATTAACTCGTTCAAAGATATCTCCCGTTATGTTCTGAACATCGAAATCGCAATATGCAAACTTAGCAAATTCAAGATCAAGTAGCTTAGCCAAGTCGGCGAACTTAACGCAATTACCGTCGATGTTGTCCACTAATCCATATGAGGTTTTTCGCAAACAGACGTCAAGAATCTTTTCAATGTCGAGCTTGGAGACCTCCTCCAAATATCGAATAACAAGCGCTGCACAAAAACCGCCATAACAATCGCTACCAAATACCTTGACTGGTGTATTATTGTGGTATTCTTTCTGGAAGTTCGTAAGTGGTGGCGCAACCTCTGTGTTTGTGTGACCCGAAAGAGCATACCTACCGAATATACTAGAAATTGGATAAAGTAGTGTTGCGGGAATTGGTTGCTTGAGATCAATCCCAAGGAAGTGAAAATGAAAGTTATCACCAAACCAAGTTGCGCGTACATTTTCTGGAGATTCGGTCGCAAGAATAGGTAGATAACAAGACTTTGACATATGCGACCCCGCCTTCTCAATCTTCACAGGATGTCCGTGACCAAGTGTCAACCAATAGCTCAAACCTGCAATTGCTCTAGATTCAATTCTCTCTTCACGATCTCGCACTAATTTTTCTCGGTCTACGGGCTGGCCACGTCTTGGATGAGATTGCAACTCAGGATAGTGACTACTTATACCAATGGTAGACTTCGTAAGTCCTTCTGCAAGGTAGATAGACGTCTTGTTGCAGTCTGCGCAATTCCAAAGCTGCGATCCTCCACCAGACATTGAAGATGATCCAAAAATGCCCCCACAACGAGGACAACCAAACTCTTGTGCTTCGTTAATCGAAACAGCAATCACGTCAGGGGTAGATACATCTTGTTGAGCTGTCATAGTAAGCACCCTCTCTTTCTGTGTTTTTTTATTAGACACCATTGTTTTTTTATATTTGACATGTTATCTTTATATAGAATTTAAAAAAATATCTAAATTTTTTTATATATGAAAAAAACATTATTTTCTTTATTAATGTTATCCTTATTTGCATTGCCATTATGCCCATTAGGAGCAGAAATAACTTTAACACGAAATACCTTAATAAAGGGAAGCTTCTCGTCTGTTTATTACTATGGCGGAGATGAAAAAAGATATGTTTTTCCAAACGAAAAAACATATTTTACTTGGTATAATGATTTTTCAAAAGTTATAACAATTTCTGATAATCAGTTGGGAGATATCCCGATCGGCGGAAATATAACCTACAAACCAGGCGTTAAGATGATCAAGATTACTTCGTCTCCAAAAGTTTATGCAGTTTCAAAAGGTGGAAAATTAAAATGGATTCAAACAGAAGAAGTTGCGAGAAATTTATATGGTGAAAATTGGAACGAACTAATTGACGATGTTTCAGATGCTTTTTTTGTAAATTATATTGAAGATGGAATTATTTTTGATTCTTCAGAATATAATCGCTCTACGGAAATGTCTATAGAAAATATTGGGAATGATAAAGGAATCGCTATAGCAACTACAGCCAGCATAGGAACAACAACTTACCCAACAACTACAACCAGCCCAGGAACAACATCTTACCCAACAACTACAACCAGCCCAGAAACAACATCTTGCGATGAAGAAGGAAGCGCCGAAAGTAGCACTGATACAACTTCCGATGATACAGACAGCGCCACAGACAGCGATATGCCAGGAAGTGACACTTTTGAAAAATCCGTGTTTTTTGTCCATCATTCAACTGGTGAAATTTATTGGGATAATGGAATGAGCGAATCTTTAGAAACCCATGGCTATAGCGGAGTTGCTCCATGGTGGGATGGAGGAACTGACCCGCAAGATTTTTATAACGAATTTACAGTAAATTGGGGTTTATTAGCGCCATACGGTATTATAATTTTTAAATCTTGTTTTCCAGCTTCAGATATTACAAGCGATTCAATGCTTGAGGATTACAAAACTTGGTATAGACAGCTTTATTCAATTTATGAAAGTCATCCAGATAAATTATTCGTTCCAATGTCAACCCCACCGCTACTTGAGACAAATACTTCATTTAATGCAGCGCAAAGATCTTTAGAATTTGAAAATTGGTTAATGGAAGAATACACAAACGAGTATAGTAGAAATAACTTAGCGCCATTTAGGTTGCATTCTCTCTTATCAGATACCGACGGATATTTGCATTCAAGCTATATTTCTTCGCCTGGCGACAATCATCCAAACAATAGTTCTGGCCCAATAGTTGGCGATGCAGTATGGCAACACTTAGACGAAATTTTGAGTTCTACTACTATTGCTATGATAGATGATACTACTAACGGTACAACAAGCAGTGATACAGCTCCCGAAACTGATGACAGTGGCGACGATGCAGATACAGCCACAATAGTTTATGAAACAAGCGACACTTCAACAGAATTAATCCAACCAACAGATTTAGTTTACAAGGGCGCTTTTAGATTACCCAACGAAGATATTGATACTGATTGGAGATGGGGTGGAGAAGCGATGGCTTATTACCCAGACGGAGATCCAAGCGGTCCAAATGATGGATTCCCAGGTTCTATTTTTGGCGTCGGTCATGATTGGTATAAATATGTTTCTGAAATCAGTATTCCAATTCCTGTAATTTCTCCAACAAAAAATTTAGCAGATTTGAATACTGCTGAAACTTTACAAAATTTTAGTGATGTAAAAGGCGGAATGTTTGGAGGTTTAGAAGAAATTATTAGGGTTGGCATGGAATATTTACCTGCTCAAGGTTCTCAAACAACAGGGAAATTATATTTTTCATGGGGTGATCATTTTCAAAATTATCCAAGAACTCATATGTGGAGTGAATTAGATTTATCAATCCCAAATCCACAAGGCGAATGGGTTATTAATGACGGAATAAATAGCTACAACTCAAATGATTATATTTTTAGTATTCCTGAAAGTTGGGCGATATCCAACACGCCAAATCAATTTCTCGTTACTGGAAGATTTAGAGATGGTGGTTGGAGTGGACAAGGTCCTTCAATGTTTGCGATTGGTCCGTGGAATGACGGGAACCCTCCGCCAAACGGAACAAACTTAAGCTCAACGCCTTTGCTTTTATATTCTTCTAGCGATTGGTCTTGGAATCCAGAAGGCAATGACTACAAAATGACCAACTACCATCATTCAGATGAGTGGATGGGTGGCGCATGGCTTGAAAAAAATGATAAATCGGCAGTTATTTTTGCTGGAACAAAGGGGATTGGAGATTGCTGGTATGGTTTTTCAAACGACGTAGTTTGGTCAGATGAAACTCCGTATCCAGAAGTTCCGCCAGATGGCGATAGGGGTTGGTGGAGCAATGAATTTGTTGGGCAGATAATTTTTTATAATCCAAATGACTTAGCTGCAGTTGCGCGAGGAGAGATGGAACCACACGAACCACAACCTTACGCAACTTTAGATATTGACAGTTTTTTATATAACATAACTCACAGCCAACAAAAATATCACGTTCGCGCAATGAGTACTGACAGAGCAAGAGGATTGATTTATATTTTTGAACACTTAGTTGATGAAGAAAAACCAATAGTTCATGTTTGGGAAATTCAATAAAAAATTCAAATAATCCTACTCTCTAATTAGAACTAAAATATTTTAGCTCCAGCTTCATACTGGAGCTTTTAAAAATACAAAAGGAAAGGAAAAAAAGAGAATGGCAATATTGAATATCCCTCAAATTAGAAAAGTTGCAGAATTGCTTAAAAGCTTACCCCCAAAAAAAGTTTGAATTTTTATAGTTTTGGAAGTGGCGAGAATGAATTTGTTGTGAAAGATATGTACCCAGAGCTTAGTCATCCCAATGCGATTGAATTTTTCTTTTTTATCTGTCTTCATGAACATGGTTTTTGGCTTGGTGGCAATTGGGGTTATTTAACGCCTCTTTTTGGAATCATAAAAGGTAAAAAATGTAAAGGTTCGGAGTTGCTTTGGAAATCTTGCAAACATGTGCTTGATAATGACCCCGAAATTTTTAGTCCATAAAGACTTGCTAAAATTTCTCTTGAAGAATTGCTGCAAAAAAATTTTTGTGATGACAATGGTCCAATTCCTTTTCCAGACATTGAAACAAGAATTATACTTACAAGAGGGTATGGCAGTTGTTTTGCTAAAAGAATGGAATCGCCAGAAGATTTGTTGTGTGAAAATTTTGGCGCTTCTACAGGAAAGAATTTAAGTGATTTTCTCACAAATTTGCGGACAATAAAGGATTTTTCCAAGGATAGGCTTGAAAAAAAAATTTGCTTTTGGCAATGGCTTTGACAAATCGTCCAGAAAGATTTTTAAAAGTTAATGATTTAGAAAATTGGAATCCGATTGTTGATTATCATTTAATGAGGACTGCTTTGCGTTTGGGAATGGTAGATTTGCATGGGTTTGAAACAGGAAAAAATAAAAAGAGGAGATGGGTTGGTGAAATTGAAGAAAATCATATTAGAACAGTCGTTTTTGATGCAATTAGTTTGTTAATTGAGTTATCTAGTCAACCAATGTCTTCTGTTGATGTACAAATGTGGATGGCAAGGAAGTATTGTCCCGAAATGTCTAAGCCAAATTGTAAAAAATGTCTTTTTGAAAAAGTGTGTAAAAAAAGAATAGAATTATTCCAACCAATTTTTAGGACAATAGCTTATTAAAATATTCCCGCCCAGTCATATAACCGGGCGGCTTTTTTATCTCAAAAATCCATACCACTCCTTAATATCCACTAACAAGGGATTTCTCCCTGCGGGAGACAGGTGAATTTTCAATACAGTAGTGTACCACGAAAAACTTCTCTGAATTTAGAGGAGTTTTTTGTTAGATCCACGGGGAAATCGAACCCCTACTCAAAAACACGTAAAAAACTTGCAAAAAAAAACGATTATATATTAGTATAAATTCAAGGCAGAAATGGTTCTGTCGCATTGTTCTTTAACCGCATCTAACCACAGGAGGTGAAAGATGCAACGTAGTACCCTGCGCTTTTGGCAGAGTAGCGCCTGTCTTTTGATTTTGCTTTTGTCATCGCTTTTGTTTTTTATTGCTTGCGCGCCAGAGGAAGATTTGTTATTGGATGAGATTGGGGTTGATACTTCTGCTCTTGAAACCCACGGAATGCTTCCTACTTCTGGTAGTAGTACATTTGATTTAGCTGTTTATCCTGGAGATGATAATTACCTTTTTATGTATTCGCCAACTTCTGGCAACTGGAAATTTGAAACATGGTCAAGTCCAATCAGTGCGGGGGGATGTTTTAACCCCGATACCGTAGTATATACATATTGGATAGATACGAGCGATCCAAATGATGATTGGCATTACTGGCCTGGAGGTGGTTGGGTCTGTTGGCCGACTAGTGGTTGGTCCACAAATCTTTATAGTGGTAGCAGTGATATAGCATATATGTTTATTTATGGGCAATACGGAGACTATGGACAAACAGTTTACGCTAGATTTACAAGACAGTAAGAAATCTTCGGTAGCTACACACTATACAAATCACAAGTCAAAATTTGTATAGTGTGTAGAATTTTATTATAATAAAGATATGTTTATTTCACTAAAAAGATACTTAAAATTAACTAAAATGAAAATTTTAGTCGCGATTCTATTAACTATTATTTATTTTTTGGTTGATATTTTAGATATTGTGGTTGTTTCATCTATTTTTAACGTCGTTTTTGCAATGCCTAGTTTAAAAGTTATTATTTCTATTCTTGCGGGCATTATTCATTTTATTATTTATTTCATGGCTATTTTAATAATATTTAAGTCATTCTCTCATGTAGTTAAGTCTGTAGGTAATAATAAAAAAATAGCCGTATTATTAGCGATAATATTATGGTTATGGGAATCAAAAATAGCAGGATTTCCTAAAATACTTGCCGTTATTTTTCCAATTTTAGCATTTGATCATGGTTTTGTCCCAAATGCTATACTGTTTACTTCTTTATTCATTGTAAATTATTTAATGATATGCTTGTTACAAGGGTTAATAATAGATATAAAAGATAGATAAATTAAAAACTCAAAAACACCGCCCTTAAAAAGGCGGTGTTTTAGTTATATTTCGGTCTCTACTTTAAACCTAAAAGCAAGTCGTGGTTCATCACAGCAAAACAATGAATTACCCTAATGGCTGGATATAAATGTACCACTCCTTAATATCCACTATCAAGGGGTTTGAATGTTCAATACAGTAGTGTACCAAAGAGGACTTGTTCATAGAACGGGTCTTTTTTGTTTTGTTTGCTCTCTCCCCCTTTCTTCTATATAATAGAAATATATAATCATTTAACATAACACAAATCTATGGAAATATTTTTAAAAATCTTAAAAGTTATATTAAAAATCCTAAACGTTCTATTTGTCATCTTGGGGGTTATTTTTGCCATAATCATTTGCGCGGCAATATGGTTTTATGTTGCCGATCCATTAGATTTAAGACCTATCATAGAACCAATGTTTTTTGGCGACCAAGGCGCGGCATTAGAGGGACTTGGTAATAGTCCATTTCTTACCGGTCAGCAAGAACAGGTTTTAGGAAACATTGGTGTTAATCTTGAAGATTTGCCATCACAAATAACTCCGCAAATGGAAACTTGTTTTGTTGAAAATTTAGGTATGGAACGAATAAAATATTTTGAATCAGGTGGTACGCCATCTCTCTCTGATTTTCTAAAAGTAAAATCTTGTTTAACACAATAGTATGCCCAAAAAAACAGAAGAAAAATTTAGATTCCCAATTCCAGAAGATGGCGCATGGCAAATGATGCAAAAAAAGGATACAAACGACCCTGATGCTTTTTTTAAAGCCGAAGAAGAAGGTGAATTAAGTGTTGATGTATATCAAAATGAAAAAGAAATAGTAATCAAAACTGCAATTGCCGGAGTGAGCAGAAAAGATTTAGAAATTTCTTTAAATCATGACTTACTAACCATCCGCGGGAATAGAAAATTAGAAGAAGACGTAGATGAAAATAATTATTTTCATCAGGAGTGTTATTGGGGAAAATTCTCACGTTCTTTAATTTTACCGATTGAGGTTGAAAAACATAAAACAAAAGCCCAACTTAAGAATGGGGTATTAACTATTATCTTACCAAAAATAACCAAAGACGCAGGGATTATTAAAGTAAAAGAAATAGAGTAAAAGTTTAAGGGTTAAAGCAAAGAAGCCAGTTTGGTTTAGAGGTTAAGGTTAAATAACCTAACCCCAACCCTTCATCTATACCAGCTTCCTAACCACAACCTTTTGACCAATCAAGTATGTGGCAGTGGATATTAAAAAGAAAAATCCGTAGATACAAAAGATGGTTACTTAATATCTTAACCATTGTTTTGTTTGTAGTTGCAGGAGTGTCAGTAGGATTTTTTGTTTATCAAGTAGTGTGCGCGGAAAAAATTTATGGTGGCGTGTATATTGGTCCATATTCTATGGCTGGAAAAACACACCTTGAGGCAGAAAAATTCCTGCAAGAAAAAACTGACGAATTTTTATCAGCCAGTTTTGAATTTAACGCGCCAGGAAAACAACTGCATGTTGAACCAGTAATGATTTCGCCTTCTGGTCCAGAATTTTCATATTCACTAGTTTCTTATGCTCTTGGAAATACTGTGGCAGAAGCATTCCGCACTGGAAGAAGCGATAGTATTCCAAAAAATATATTGGCAACCGTTGGCTTAATTTTCAAAAGGAGGACTATACCAATAAAATTTAATTTAAACGAAAACGTATTTCTTGAAATACTTAAAGAAAATTTTGAATCCTTGGAAAACCAACCGCAAAATGTCCGCATGGAAGTATCTTTTAAAAACAATTCGAAAACCCCATATATCAAAATAATTCCTGAACGCAACGGCCGTATTTTTGATTTTGACGAGGCATTAAGAAGGGTAGGAGAAAATACAAAAAATCTTAAACAAAAATCAATTCGTATGACGCTTGACGGTGTTACGCCAGAAATAAAAAGTTCTGAAATCAATTCTGCGCTCAATGGACTAAGTGATGTTTTTCAAAAAACGCCACTTACATTAAAATATGCAAAACAGCGCTGGAAAATCAATCGTGATGATTTAGCATCTATGCTTGTTTTTAAAAAAGACAAGAATAGTAAGGTTATTTTAGGTTTAGATGATAAGCTGGCAGAAAAAATAGATGCAATTGCTGAAGAAATTGATATTAAACCAACAAGCGCAAAATTTGTTTTAGAAAATGATAGAGTAATTGAATTTCAGATAGCTAAAGAGGGGCAAATTTTAGATAAAGAATTATCTGTTGAAAAAATCGAAGAAGTTGTGTTTGGCTTATCTGATGAAAAAGAATTAGATTTAGTTGTCCGAGAAATCACACCGCTTGTAACCACAGAATCCATAAATACAATGGGCATCAAGGAAGTAGTTGGTGTAGGTGAAAGTAATTTTGCGTGGAGCCCGACTAATCGCAGACACAACATTGATGTTGGCTCACAAAAACTTCATGGTTTGATTATTGAACCTGACGAAATCTTCTCTCTTAATACCGCAATTGGAGCAGTTAATGCCGCGACAGGATTTTTGCCAGAGTTGGTTATAAAAGGAAATAGAACCATATCAGAATATGGTGGAGGGCTTTGTCAAATAGCAACTACAATGTTCCGCGCGGCGCTTAATTCAGGACTTGAAATTTTAGAACGACAAAACCATTCTTACCGTGTTTCTTATTACGAACCACCTGTGGGAACAGATGCGACAATTTATAATCCATATCCTGATTTGAAATTTAAAAATACCACAGGACACTCTCTTGTAATTCAATCAGAAATTAATGGTGATGATTTAGTTTACACTCTTTGGGGAACAGATGACGGACGTGAAGTTGAAATGAGCGCGCCAGTAATGTGGGATATAACCAACCCACCGCCTGCCAAACTTATTGAAACACTGGATTTGTATCCAGGAGTGAAAAGATGTACCGAACATGCGCACAAAGGCGCGAGTGTTTATTTTGATTATACAATTACTCTCCCAGACGGGGAAGTAATAGAAAAAAGATTTACAAGTTTCTACCGCCCATGGCAGGAAGTATGCCTTGTGGGAGTTGAAGAGTTATCTGCTACTTCTACACCGTCAATAGCAATAGAAGATTGATAAAAAATAAGCAAAGAAAATAGTTGTTTGAAATTGGAAACTAAAAATTCGTAAACCATTTTCTAACAACCAATTTCTAATTTAAAAACCCCGCTTCCTTTCGGTGAAGGGGGTTTTTAGACGGTTCAGCATTCTGTTTCTTTTTTGCGAGCCATTCTGATACGGTAGGCAAAGTATACTCCTATGATTTCCCAAGCTGCCTCAGGATTTTTTGCAAAAACCAGTTGTACAAGACGCATAAACGCATCATCTATGAACATACTTGCAATACGTGGAAGAAATTCATAGATTGTCTTTATGTCGTATATCTTGAGCGCGATTCGAAGTTTTCGCGCCTCTTCATACTCGCTTTCGTCAGGTCTTAGGTCTTTTCCGTCCATTTTTTCCGCCTTTCGATATTTAAAAGAGCTGTCAAATATTGCCTCCAAAAAACTGCACCCAAGAAGACTAGTTATAGGGCAGGACTAGTCAGGAAGACCAGAACCCTCCTGCAACTAGCCCCCATGCTTGTCGTGGGTGCAGTTTTTTGAAAACAAGCTATTTGCTTATTAACATTCTATAGTACCACAGGAATAAAATTATGTCAAGTGTTTTTTAAAAAATCTATGTCTAATATTTCCCATCTGTCCTTTCCTTCCCTTATAATCCCTTCAATAGAAAATCCTGCTGCTTTTTTGTGTCCTCCCCCACCAAATTTCTTAGCATATTCTAAAGCATCAAAATTATCAGTTGAACGAATACTTGCTTTTATAAATCCATCTGAACATTCGCAATAAACAATAACTACATTTGTCTTTAAACAACCGCTTAAAAAATTAGATATTCCTTCTGCAGAACTTTTATTAACATTACATTCTTTAAAATCATCCAACCTAATTAAGGTTGAAACCATCTTATTATCTTCAGAATATTTTAATCTTTTCAAAACCACGCCCCAAAATTTTAACATTCCTACACTTTGATTACAGATGAAACTATCATGCGTATCTTTTAATTTGGCTCCGCGCAACAAAAGCTTGGAGGCCGCGAAAAGTGATGAATTTGTGGTTGCTGGATTTGAAAAATTACCTGTGTCTGTTATAATCCCCATAAAAAGACAGGTCGCAACCTGTCGTGTGATATAAATTTTATTCTTTTTGAAAAAATCGTAGATAATTTCACAAGTTGAAGATGCTTCTGGAATAATAAGATTGACATCACAGGACATCTTGTTGGAGATATGGTGATCTATATTTATGTAAAGACGAGGCAATGACTCGTCTCTACGAATTTCAAATCCCGCCTGCTTCCAGTCAGCGCAATCAAATAAAATAATGTTGTTTGGTTTATAATCTAAGATTTTATTAATATCATTCACTTGAAAATCCAAAATCCCAGCAGACCTTAAAAGAAAATGATAATTAAGCGCTGGTTCATCAGCGCAAAAAAACTGGAATTCTTTTTCAAGTTTCTTTAAAAATAAACCAAAAGCAACTGCGGAACCAATTGTATCCCCATCTGGCTTACGATGCATCACAAGCGCAAACTTATTTTTAGAAAGCGCTGTATTGTAAATTTTTTTGTAGATGATACTATCCATAGCTATCAGAGCATCATATAATGTATAACGTTTTATGTCAAGAAAGGTTACACTTGAATGACATTTGAGCTTATCGCAATCTTAAACTTGTGTCAAGTGTGATAAAGAGATAAAATGGAAATATAAAAATAATTCTGCGTTTTGAATTCTGCATTCTGCATTTAAACTATGTATTTAGAAAAATTAGAATTACAAGGATTTAAGTCATTTGCCCCAAAAACAGGGTTGGAATTTTTGTTGCCAAAAGATAATAAACGTGGGATTACGGCAATTGTCGGACCAAATGGCTCTGGAAAATCAAATGTAGCTGATGCAATTCGCTGGGCATTAGGCGAGCAAAGCATGAAAGCAATCCGCGGAAAAAAAGGCGAGGATGTGATTTTCTCTGGTTCGGATAAAAAGACACGTTCTGGTTTTGCCGAAGTTTCTTTATATTTGAATAATGATAAAAAAATGACGGATAACCCCTATTCTGAAGTAGTTCTTACAAGAAGATTCTATAGAAACGGCGACAGCGAATATCTTTTAAACAAAAACAAGGCGCGACTTTCTGATATTCATCTTATGGCTGCCAAATCAAATATTGGCAGTAAATCTTATAGCGTTATCGGACAAGGAATGATAGATAAAATTCTTACTCTTTCTGATGATGAACGAAAAGATTTCTTTAATGAAGCAACTGGCATCAAACAATTTCAAATCAAAAAAGAACAATCTTTAAATAAACTTAATGCATCAAAAAAGAATCTTGAGCAAGTAGAAATAGTTCTTCAGGAAATTGAACCACGTTTGCGCTCACTTCGCAGACAGGCAAAAAAACTTGAAGAACGTGAAAAGATAGAAGTTGAGCTTCATTCTTTAGAACATGCTTATTATGGCAATTTATGGAAAGATATTGAAGATAGGATTATTTCAGAAAGCGCAAAACTTCAAAAAATTGAATCAAAATGGAAAAATAAACGCGGGGAAATTCAAGAAATCCAAAAAGAATTCAAAAAAATAGAAAAAGAAAAACCAAGTTCTGAAACATTTTTGGCATTGCAGAATAAATATCAAAAATTATTAGAAGAAAAAAGCAAAATCAAAGAAAAAGAATGGAAATTCAAAGGAAAAACAACATCTATTTCAATGAGGGAAATTACTGAAGAAATTGATGAAATAAACAATAAACAAAAAAAATTAATTAAAAATTTACGAGCAGAAAAAATTAACACTGCTATTCGTGTTCTTCAAAAATTAGAAACCTTTACTGAAAATCTATTGAAAAAAATAAATGGTGAACCAGATAAAAAATTAAATAATATCAAAAAAGAAGTCCAAGAATTTGAACAAAAAATTATAGATGTCAAAAAAGAAGTTGAAATACTGGCGCAAAAAGAAAGCGCAGAAAAAAATGCGTTTTTTGAAAAACAAAGAAAACTTGATGCAAGACAAAATGAAATTTTTTATTTAGAAAATGATTTGAATAATTTGAAGATAGAACTTGCGCGATTAGAAACAAAGCGCGAGGGGTTGGAAGAGGAGATGAAAATTGAGGGAGTTAAATTGTCTCTAAACGTTGTAGAGACGCAACATGGCGCGTCTCTACAGAATAGAGAAGAAACTTTTAGAAAAATCCAACGGCTTAAACATCATGTTGATATGATTGGAGGAATTGATCCAGAAACACCAAAAGAATACAAAGACATAAATAAAAGATATGAATTTTTACACGGCGAATCTTATGACCTTAAAAATTCAATTGATTCATTAGAAGTAGTTATAAAAGAATTAAATGTAATCATTGAAAAACGATTTAATAATGCTTTCTCAAACATAAATAAATATTTTGATAAATATTTTAAAATACTTTTTGATGGAGGAAGCGCCAAGATAATAAAAGTTACAAAGGAGGACAAGAATTTTGGAATTGAAATTCATGCAACGCCTCCGGGCAAAAAAATAAAAAATTTAGAAGTTTTATCTGGCGGAGAAAAGGCTCTAACTGCTATTGCGCTTTTGTGCGCTATTATGGCAAACAACCCCTCCCCTTTTGTGATATTAGATGAAGTAGATGCCTCTTTAGATGAAGCAAACTCAATTAAATTTGCAAATATATTAGAAGAATTAAGTAAAAAAACTCAATTTGTCGTCATTACCCACAACAGAGCGACCATGGAAAAAGCGTCGGTTCTTTATGGGGTAACGATGGGAGAGAAGGGAGTTTCTAAATTGTTAAGTATGAAACTGGAAGATAGGGGTTGACATTCTAAAAGATATATTGTAAAGTGAAGCAAGAACTATGTTATCAATAAGACTTTCAAGAGTCGGAAAAAAGAAACAGCCATCTTATCGCATTATTGTTTTAGATAAGCGAAAAGACCCATGGGGTGATTATTTAGAAAACCTCGGTTTTTATAATCCAAGAGTTAAACCAAAAGAAATCAAACTTAAAGAAGAAAGAATTAAATATTGGCTTAGTGTGGGCGCTCAACCAAGCGCAACCGTTCATAATCTTTTAGTTGATGCGAAAATTATTGAAGGCAAAAAGATGAAAGCGACTATTATAAAGAAAAAGAA
>JAYEKT010000111.1:2969-10228 GCA_034716735.1 Patescibacteria group bacterium | reverse complement strand
AAGAAGAAAGAATTAAATATTGGCTTAGTGTGGGCGCTCAACCAAGCGCAACCGTTCATAATCTTTTAGTTGATGCGAAAATTATTGAAGGCAAAAAGATGAAAGCGACTATTATAAAGAAAAAGAAGGCAGAGCTTAAAAAGGAAGAACCTAAAGCCGAAGGAAAACCGGCTGAGGGGGCTACAGGGGACGATAAGGGAGCTGAAGGGAGTGATAAGGGAAACGAAGGGGAGCCAACTCCAGAACCTACTCCAGCTGAAGAACCAAAAGTAGAAGAAAAGCTCTTGACGCCCACCGAAGGTGAGGTCGTCGGGGCTGAACCAACTCCAGAACCTACTCCAGAAGCTCCAGTAGAACCTGCTGAAACACCTGCCGAAGGGGTTGACAAAAAGGTGTAAATGTGCTATTATAATATAAACCAGTGCTGCTCCCCGCACTTATATATAAATGCGGGACTTTGCAGGTCGACAGGGCTGGATAGAAATACAGTAATTAAAAGATTAAACACAAATATATGGCAGACAAGAAATACGACGACCAAGAATTCGTTGAGTACGTTGTTAAAGCGCTTGTGAACAATCCAAAAGATGTTAAGACAGAACGAACCGTTGATGAACGTGGAGTTCTAATTAGTCTTCACATTAACCAAGCAGATATGGGTTATGTGATTGGTCGCAGTGGTCAAACAGCACGAGCACTCCGAACTCTTCTTCGCATCGTTGGCGCAAAAAATGATGCGCGCGTGAACCTCAAAATTGTTGAACCAGAAGGTTCTACAAGAGGTCCAAGAGCTACTGAAGAAGTAGACACCGATGCAGTCGAAGAACTCAAGATTTAATATCAAGAGTTTGTAAAAAACACAAAAACCACGGTATAATTACTGTGGTTTTTGTTTTGAAGTCGCGAAACAAATAACTACGAACATCCTCTCTGTCATTCCCGCGGAGGCGGGAATCCACATAGTGGCAATAATACACTCAAAGTAGATTCCCGCCTCCGCGGGAATGACATGAATAAAGAAATGAAAATAGATATTCTTACAATTTTCCCAAACATGTTTGACTGTTATTTAAACGAGTCAATTCTAAAGCGAGCGCAGAAAAAAAAGCTCGTCAGTTTTAAAATTCACGATATTAGAAAATTCACAAAAGATAAACACAAAACAGCAGATGATAAGCCATATGGTGGCGGACCTGGAATGGTGATGAAAGTTGAGCCGATTTACAGCACTCTGTCAAAAATCAAAAAAACTAAAAAAACTCGCGTTGTTCTTTTGTCGGCAAAAGGAAAAACTTTTAATCAAAAAACTGCGAAAAGATTGGCAAAATATAATCAGTTGATTTTAATCTGCGGAAGATATGAGGGTGTTGATGAACGCGTAGCAAAACACTTGACTAATGAAGAAATCTCAATCGGCGATTATGTTTTAACAGGCGGGGAATTGCCAGCAATGGTTGTTGCAGATTCTGTTACAAGATTAATCCCTGACGTTCTTGGTAAAAAAGAATCACTTGCCGAAGAATCATTTGTAAAAGAAGGGTATTTAGAATACCCGCACTACACACGTCCAGAAGAATTTAAAAAATGGAAAGTTCCCAAAGTCCTAACCTCTGGAGACCATAAAAAAATAGATGAGTGGAGAAAAAAAGAATCAAAAAAGAAATAATCAAAAACGGCTACTGACATCAGTAGCCGTTTTTTGTTCTATGCGCTTTCTTGCTAACCATTGTCCGACTTTTACTCCAACAAGTCCGATTAGAATGTAAATTAAGTATTTTATGTGTTTATAATTTTATATTTTTAAATCTATACCTCAATCACCACTGGCAATATCATCGGTCTTCGTTCGGTTCTCTTAAACAAGAACGCGCCAACTTCATCTCGAAGTTTGTTTTTAAGATACATATTATCAGGCGCTGACTTTTTATCTTTATCTTGCGCTACTTTTCTCACTAATTTGCGTGTATCTTCAATTAATCCTTTGTTTTCTTTAAGATACACAAATCCGCGAGAAATAATATCTGGACTACCAACCAATTTCCCTGTCTTCCCATCTATTAAAGTAATTACAACCACCATTCCATCTGCAGCCAACATTTGTCTGTCACGCAAAACTATCTGACTTACATCACCAACACCCAATCCATCAACAAAAACATAATCTGACTTTATATGATTATTGGTAAGCCAGCCACGATTGTGCGCAAATTCCATTACCTGTCCGTTGTCAGCTACAAAGATATTTTTTTCAGGAATTCCCATGCTTTCAGCCACTGCAGCATTTTCTTCAAGTAAAAAACGGTTGCCTTCTATTGGAACAAAATATTTTGGTTTGAGAAGCAACAACATAAGTTTTACATCATCTGCTTTTGCATGGCCACCAGCATGAACATCCATCATATCAGTATGAATAATTTTTGCTCCTTTTTTAACCAATGTATCTTTAAGACGTTGAATTGTTCTTTCGTTTCCAGGAATAATAGATGAAGAAAAAACAATAGTATCACCAGGTTGAATTTGAACATTTCTATGTTCATTATTTGTTATCCGCATAAGTACCGCTTTTCCCTCACCTTGCGCGCCTGTGCAAAGAATAATAACTTTTTCAGGAGGAAAATCATCTACCTGCTTCATGTCAATTAGGGTTCCTGGTTTAACTTTTACATATCCCATTTTTCTGGATATTTCCAAGTTTGATTTCATACTAAACCCATCAACGGCAACTTTTTTTCCAAGTTTATCTGCAATTTCAATCACCTGTCTCATACGAGAGAGTAAGGACGCAAATGTACCAACAATAATTCTGCCTGAAGATGCCTTAATTATTTTTTCAAACACAACGCCTATTTCACTTTCAGAAATTTGGTGTCCTTTTTTGTCAGAATTAGTACTATCACTAAGAAGCGCTAACACGCCCTTGTCTCCAATTTTTGCTAGTTTAGAAAAATCTGCTGGTTCTCCGCCAACTGGAGTATAATCAAACTTCCAATCGCCTGTATGAACAACCGTTCCTTGTGGAGTGTGAACCACAATTCCCAATGACTCTGGAATATTGTGGTTTATATGATAAAATTCAACTCGAAATTTTCCTAACACAAGCTGATCATCTTTGGTTATTTCTTTGATATTCAATCTTTTATTTTCAAAATCTTCCTGTCTCTTTTTTATAACCGCAGAGGAAAAACGAGTTGTAAAAATTGGCGGATTACCTAACTTTGGCGATAAATGAGGAATACCTCCAATATGATCAAGATGAGCATGAGTTATAATAATACCACGTATATTTTTTTCCTTGCCCTTAAGATAAGAAAGGTTTGGAATGATGTAATCAATACCCGGCATATCTTCTTCGGGAAACTGCAATCCTATATCAATAATAATGATATCGTCACCATATTCAAGCAGGGTGCAATTTCTACCAACCTCTTCCAAACCGCCCACGACCATAATTTTAAGTTTTTCGCGATTAGAAAATCTGGCAGGTTTTCTTCTGTGCTGCTTTCTTCTTGGTCTTAATTTAGTTGTTTTAGTGTTTTTCATAGTTTTTATTTATTATTTATATGGGCAGAGAGGGGCTCGAACCCTCACGGACTTTCGTCCATAGCGCCCTGAACGCTACGTGTCTGCCAGTTTCACCATCTGCCCATCACCATTTCCACCCGACTTTTTCTTTGATATACCAATCTGTGATATTAGAAAATCTATCAGAAGGATTATTTATTTTTTGAACATCTATTCCTTTAACTCTATTAGTTACAGGGTACGTATAAATAGGGTTATAAAGAAAAATGGCTGGCAATTCTTTTGCTAAGATATTTTGAAATGAAATTAAATCTTTTTCTCTATCTTCACGTTTACGAATAGTTCGAATTCTCTCAAGCAATCTATCTGCATCTCTGTTTTGAAATATAGATAAATTAAGACCGGGGTCTTCAGCTTGTGTTGAGTGCCAAAATGGATACAAGTCCAAACCTGCGCTAATTATTTCGCCATAGATTAGCGCGTCGTATGCGCGTGGCTTTATGGTATTTTGAACAATTTGAGAAGTAGGAATTATTTGAAGATTAGTTTTAACGCCAACATCCTCCCAATTTTCTTTAACAATTTCTGCAACATTAATATATTCTTTTAAATCTGGAGCAGTAAGTGTAATTTCAAGAAGTGTTTCTCCTTTTTTTCTATAACCTGTATCTTGGTCTGCCTTCCATCCAAATTTTTCTAAATTTTCTTGCACAAGTTCTGTATCAAAAGAATACCTTTTAATTTCTGGATGATACCCCAAAAATCCTTTAGGCACAGGAGCATCGGCAATCAATCCTTCTCCGCCAAGCGCTTCAATTAATATCTTTTCGCGATTGATAGCTTGCGCTAATGATTGGCGCAAATTTCTATCTTTCAAAAAATCATTATTTAGATTGAAAAATATGGCGGTATACTGCGGCAAGTTTAAAGAGTAATATGTTGCATCATTTCTTTTTTTGTCACTAAGTGATTTTGAAAAAAAGCTCAAACCATCCACTTCGTTTCTATAAAGCGCGTCTGCGGCGATTTCCAAATTCGGATAAAATTTAAAAGTGGCTGTTTTGATGTATGGCGGTTTTTCAAAATATTCATCATTACTTACAAGTGTATAAGATAAAATGCCACCTCCTTTTTCACGAACAAAAGATTTAAAACGAAATGGTCCAGAACCAATTGGTCTGAGATTAAATTCAGATAATTTTGCGGCAAAGGGAGATATGTCCATCCAAACGTGTTCTGGAATTATTCCATTAGTTAGAGCGTTTAAAAACGCTGGAAACTCTTCTTCTAAAACAAATTTAACCGTCAAATCATCAACCTTTTCAACATCCACACCAGCAAAACTTCGTGCCAAAGGACTAGCGTATTCAGAATTTTGAATTGCTTTTATAGTAAAAACCACATCATCTGCTCTTATTGGAATATCGTCATGCCACTTAATGTCATCCCTAAGATAAAAAGTGTAGGTTTTTTGATCAGCAGAAACTATATAAGAATCAGCCAAGCCAGGAATCAGTCCTTCGTCTGGGTCATTTTTTAAAAGACCGTCAAATAAAAGACGTGAAATGTCTGTATCAACATCATTGGTGCTGGAATACAAAGGATTTATAAAACGTGGCGAACCAATAAGCCCTTCTATATATACTCCCCCATAAGCAGGTTTATATGTCCTGTGTTTTTGATAGAAACTTCGGAGCAGAAAAAACGATGAAACGATAATAATCAAAGTAAAAATAATCATCGCTGCTCTTTCTTTAGGTGACAAAACCTTATCAAGCATCTTGAACTGTTCTATGTTTGGGAATTTTTTTGGAGATAATGAAAAAACTAACTTTTTATCAAAAAGCGTGCGGTCTTTTGATTTTTTGTAAATCTTGTATCGCTCTAATAAAGCGCTATGTCGCTTCTTAGATTCTTCTAGAAAGCGACGCAGATAAGTGAAGAATTTGTCCACAAGGTTATGATTTTATGAGAATATTTGCTATCGCTGTAGCAAAAAATAAGATAGCCAGCACTATTGTTGAGGTAAAAAGTATCTTTTCAAAACCACGTTTTGTTCTATAAACATTGCCTTCTCCACCAAAAACAGAGCCGAGACCGCTCCCTCGGGCTTGAAGGATAACTGAAACTATAAGCAAGAGCGCAAAAACAACTTGAAGAATGTTTAGTATTGTTTGAAGCATATTTATATTATAACTGATATTTAATATACCATACAAAGCTTTGAGTGTCAAGAGATAAGTGATATACTGAGGATAAGGTTAAGGCAAAAAGGTAAAGTAGAAATACTTAACCCTAACCTTTTGACCAAAACTAAGTATGTCCAAACGATTCATAATTATTTTTATATTTTTATTTTTATATATTTTTATATTTGCTAATTTTACTTTTGCAACCGAAGGTGAAAAAGATTTATCCATCCAACTCTCCAGCGCGCTTGGCGGAACAGTTAGCGGTCTGCCAGAATTTATTGAACGAATTTATACTTATATGATAGCCATTGCTGGCGGACTTGCCACTGTTATGCTCATGCTGGGTGGATTTATTTATCTTACCGCAGCAGGGGATAAAAGCAAAATTGACAAAGCATTAAACATGATAGGAAATGCTGTTATTGGACTTTTTCTCGTCATTGGCGCGTATGTGATTTTAAACACTATCAATCCCGCGATGCTAAAAATGGAAATGCCAGAAATAAAAACAATAGCAAGGGTTAATATAGAATTTGCGGAAAAAGCTGCGGAAGCAGAAAAAATCGGGGTGGATAGCACTGGGGCTATTGGGTGTGTTCGTCCAGATGAACCAATACCAATAGGGGTAAATGCCAGCACTTGGTGTGAAGATTTTTGCGATGATACCCATCTTAGTTTTGAAGTTATACCCTCACGCGAAGGAACAGAAAGACACAACTGTTGTAGATGTGAAACTCCGCGAGCTGATGTGGTGGTTCCGCGCGGTAGAGCAGGTTCAGAAAGAGGATGTTTATTACAAGTTAATATAAGCACAATAATGTGCGGGAATCATATTGGTACCGACGGAATGTGCAGTTTGGGAACAGAAGAAGATGGCGGAAGATTTAGCAGGTGCGAATGGGAACCAACAGAATGTTCAAGTAATGCAGATTGTGAAAGAATAGGATCGGTTAATTGTTGGGATGGAAAATGTTATCAAAGAAAATTAGCTAATGGTGAAGCGTGTAATGACGGTTCTGGGGGTGTGCCCGAGGCATGTGAATCGGGTAGTTGTTTGTATAGAAGTAATCCTACTATGATTCCAGGGCAACTTTGGCCACCCATACCCGCCTATCCTTCTTTGGTTATGGATTACTATTGCGCGCCATCTCCTGAAAACCCAGATTTAATTCCTTTAGATGGATTTTGCGATAGTAGCGGTGAGTGCTTAAGTGGGCTTTGTTCGGTTGAACCTGACACATTTAAAAATAGAAAAGAGTGTAGATAGTTAATATAATGTTACTTTTAATTACAGGTGGCGCCTGCGGGCGCCGTTTTTTTATATTTAGGTATTAGGGGTTGCAAATATTGACAAAATAAAGTATACTAATTTTTATGTGAATGAAATTAAGAATTTTCGCTAAATTATGAACAATAATATCACAATTCGCGGGGCAAGAGTAAACAATTTAAAAAATGTTTCGTGCGATATTCCCCGTAATAAATTTACTGTAATCACCGGACTTTCGGGTTCGGGAAAATCATCTTTGGCGTTTGACACCATCT
>JAYEKT010000111.1:0-2869 GCA_034716735.1 Patescibacteria group bacterium | reverse complement strand
ATCACAATTCGCGGGGCAAGAGTAAACAATTTAAAAAATGTTTCGTGCGATATTCCCCGTAATAAATTTACTGTAATCACCGGACTTTCGGGTTCGGGAAAATCATCTTTGGCGTTTGACACCATCTATGCCGAAGGGCAAAGAAGATATATGGAAAGCTTGTCGTCTTATGCGCGACAATTTTTAGAAATGCAAGATAAGCCAGATGTAGATGAAATAAAAGGTCTTTCCCCAACTGTTGCAATCAACCAGCGCACATCTTCACAAAATCCGCGCTCAACAGTCGGAACTGTTACAGAAGTTTATGATTATCTTCGTCTGCTTTTTGCAAAAGCAGGTACACCATATTGTCCAAAATGCAAGGTGGCAATGAAAAGTCAGACAACAGATGAAATCACAGATAAAATTTTTAAAGTTATTGGGTCATTAAATGATGTAGAAGAAATAATGCTTATCGCGCCAGTTATCAAAGACGAACGTGGAGAACACAAATCACTTATCAAAGAACTGGCAAATGCAAATTATAAAATGGTGAGATATGATAACGACTTAATCAGCATTGTTGAAGCATTGGACAAAAAAGTAGACAGAAATAAAAAACATACAATTGAAATAGTTGTTGAATTTTTAACTACTTCTTATTTAACAGACAATACTGAAGCAAAAAAAGAATTGAAAAAACTTGTAGAAAAAACATTGGACCTCGGCAATGGTTCTGTGGTTTTATACAACTCCGATAAAGATGAAAATAAACTTCTTTCATTAAATCTTACTTGTCCAAAATGTCATCTAAGTATTGCAGATATTGAACCACGCTTTTTTTCTTTTAACAGTCCGCACGGAGCTTGTCCAGAATGCACAGGGCTTGGAGTAGTTCAAAAGATTGAACCAGATTTAATTATTCCAAACAAACGACTAACAATAGAGCAGGGCGCAATAAAACCTCTATCGCGAATTGCAGGAAATCAAACTTGGTATAATAGATTACTTGTAATTGTTGCAAAAACACATAAATTCAGAGTAGATGTACCTGTTAGCAAATTAACAAAAAAAGCAATGAAAGTATTGCTTTATGGAACTGGTGAAAAGGATTATGAACTTGGTGGGAAAACAGTAAAATTTGATGGTATTATTCCGCATCTTGAACATCGCTATAACGAAACAGATTCTGACTATATAAGAAAAGAGGTGGAAAGCTATATGCGCACTTTTACTTGCGAAAAATGTAAAGGAAAAAGATTAAAAAATGAAGCGCTTTCGGTATTATTTTTAGATAAAAATATTGCCGAGCTCGTGACAATGTCGCTTGGTGACTTGAATAAATTCTTTGCGGATTTATCCAAAACAAAAAAGAATCTTTTAACTTCACTTGATGAGACAAAAAAACAAGTTGCCACGCACATCACTCGTGAAATTGCCACAAGAACAGCCAATCTTTTGGAAGCCGGCGTTGGATATCTATCATTAGACAGATCTATAACAACACTTTCTGGCGGCGAAACGCAAAGAGTACGGCTTGCAACACAGCTTGGTTCTGGTCTTTCTGATGTAATTTATATTTTAGATGAGCCATCAATTGGACTTCATGAAAAAGATAATTTAAAACTTTTAAAAACTTTAAGAAAACTTCAGGAAAGAAGGAATACTGTAGTAGTTGTTGAGCACGACGCTTCAACTATTGAGGAAGCAGATTGCGTTATTGATATGGGTCCAGGCGCTGGAATCTACGGTGGAGAAATTGTCGCCTCTGGAACATCTGCAGAAATTAAGAAAAATGCAAAATCGCTAACTGGAAAATATCTTACTGGAAAAGAAAAAATCAAAGTAAAAAAAATTTGCAGAAAGGGTTCTGGAAAAAATATCTCAATAACAGGCGCCACAGAGTTTAACCTTAAAAAAATAGATACAAAAATTCCTCTTGGAAAATTTGTCTGTGTTACAGGAGTTTCTGGTTCTGGAAAATCAACATTGATTCTCGAAATCTTGGCAAAGGCATTATCTAAAAAATTCTATGGTTCCAAAGACCTGCCAGGAAAACACAAAGAAATAAAAGGAGTCAATAATATTGATAAAATAATTTCTGTGGACCAGTCGCCTATTGGCAGAACTCCACGTTCAAATCCTGCAACTTATACTGGCGTCTTTACTCCAATCAGAGATTTATTTACAGAAGTTCCAGAAGCAAAAATGCGTGGTTATGACGCAGGAAAATTCAGTTTTAATGTTAAAGATGGGGGTCGATGCGAGACCTGCGCTGGCGAAGGATATGTGCAAATAGAAATGCACTTTCTCCCAGATGTTTATGTAGAGTGTAAAGAATGCCGCAGTAAAAGATATCGCTCTGAAGTGCTTGAAATTCATTACAAAGGCAAAACAATAGCTGATGTTCTTGAAATGACAGTTGAAGAAGCGCGTGACTTCTTCAGACATCACTCATTAATCCATGAAAAACTTTCTATACTCAAAGATGTTGGGTTAGGATATGTTCATTTGGGTCAACCAGCAACAACTCTTTCGGGAGGCGAAGCGCAAAGAGTAAAACTTGCCACAGAACTCTCACGTCGCGACACAGGAAAAACATTATATATTTTAGATGAGCCAACAACTGGTCTTCATTTTGATGATATCAAACGATTACTTGAAGTTTTGGATAGATTGGTTGATAAGGGAAATACTGTTCTTGTTATTGAACATAATTTAGATGTTATTAAAACAGCAGATTGGGTTATTGATATGGGTCCAGAGGGTGGTGTCCAAGGCGGAGAACTTGTAGCAGAGGGAACTCCAAAAGATGTGGCAAAAATCAAAAAATCTTATACAGGACAATACCTTAAGAAATTATTGCGATAATTTCTTAAAATTTCTAATT
>JAYEKT010000110.1:0-1765 GCA_034716735.1 Patescibacteria group bacterium | reverse complement strand
TTAAACAACCAACCAAACAAACTAAATCCTTTTTTATTTTCAACCACTTGTTCTTCTAATTCTTGTTTAACATTTTCCATTACCTCTATTTGTTCATCAAGTAATGCTTTATCTTCTTCGTTTTCAAGTTGCCCTCTTAAATCTTCCAATTCGTCCAATTTTTGAGTATGATTTTCTAAGCGTTCTTCAACTGTCTTTAGGCGGCGAAAATCTGGGCCGATTATAAATTTCATGAAACGTCCTCTATTATTAGCTTCTGTTAAAGCATTTTCTGCCTCTTCTTGAACTCTATTTTGTTCTTGAGCTACAACCCTAATCTGTTCGCCAATTCCCCCGCTTCTGTCAGCAACTTGTAACATTTCCCGAACAGCATTTGAAACACGGCTTCTTCTTTCTTCTGATTTTCCTCCTTTATCTTGCATTCCTATTATTAAACCCAAATCTCCGGATTCAGTTTCCTCTGAATCTCCACCAACATCTTCTACTTTAACTCTTTCTCTTTTTTCTTTCCTTACTTGAGGAACATCTTCTTCATCTTCATCACCATCTTCCTCTTTGTCTAAAATAACAATTTCTTCTTGGTCTATTGCAACTCCATCTTCTATCATAACCGCTTCTTCCTTCTGGACGCCCTGTTGTTTCCCTTGGGCGCTACTTACAATAGGCGCTAATAGTATTGCAAAAAGTAATAAAAATATAATTTTTTTCATATTTTTTGTTTATTAATTATTATGATTTACCTTTTCTTTTCTTGGCTTTTTCCTCAAGCATTAATCGCTTGGCTTCAAGCCGTTTTGGTGTTTTGCGGGCGTGTCTTCCTTTTTTTCTCCCAACACCAGTGCTTCTTTTTGCCATATAGATTTTTTTATAAATAATTATTTGCTTATTATAAAGCATACTACAAAAGCATACTTTTATCAACCACTCTTGACAAAAAAGTTAAAGTATACTACTATATATACAAAACAAAAAAACAACCCTTCTAAAAACAAAAAAGAAGGGCAAAGGAGGAAAGACATGACGCGAAGAATCACGACCCTATTTGCAGTGATGCTTGTTGCTTTGGTTCTTACTGGTTTCGAGTGTCCCCCTGACCTGCCAAGTGAATGTAGTACTAACAGCGATTGTTATGACGGTTTTCATTGCACGGTTGATGTTTGTCAGAATGGTTTTTGCGAAAACTGGGAAGAAGATGCGCGATGCGCAGAGAACGAATTTTGCAGTAGATACTTTGGATGCTTGGCTGAAAACGACCAGCCCACAACTGATACTGATGGCGATGGTTGGGATGACACTGTCGACAACTGCCCGTATAACTACAATCCTTACCAAGAAAACCTCGACGGTGATGGTTGGGGTGATGCCTGCGACTGCGACGCAGATGGGGATATTTACTTTTCCTACGCCTGCGGTGGCTTTGACTGCAACGACTTCAATTACTTGGTACATCCTTACGCAACAGAGTGGTGCGCCAATGGCATTGATGACGATTGCGACGGACTGTATGACACTTACGACATTTGCTGGTGGTAAACAATAACCACACACGGCCGTGGTGAAAATCACGGCTTTTTTTATTAGACAGAAAAAACATTCACAAAAATGGGTATTTTTCTTTCCAACACGCAAACACATCTGCGTGTTGACAAAAACGATTATTTATAATAAAATATAATCAACGTTATTTATTCTGGGGTAGCTCAATGGTAGAGCTTTCGACTGTTAATCGAAAGGTTGCGGGTTCGAATCCCGCCCCCAGAGCCAA
>JAYEKT010000109.1:0-1783 GCA_034716735.1 Patescibacteria group bacterium | reverse complement strand
CTGGCTGGCTTCTTTCTAAGCTTGGTGGCTTAATGGCAGAAAATAAAATTTCAATTAGAACGCTCAAAATTACGCCTGAAAACTTTGCAGAATTTGTTGCCCTTATTTACACTAATAAACTTTCTGGTCCTGCGGCGCTAAAAGTTCTTGATGAAATGACAAAAACAGGCGCTGATCCAACACACATAATGGAAGAAAAACATTTAGGACAAATGGAAGATAAAGACGAGCTTGAAGATATTATTAGTAATGTGATAAAAAATAATCCCAAACAAATTAAAGATTATAAAGCAGGAAAAATTCAAATTATTCAATTCTTAATGGGTATAGTAATGAAGGAAACAGAAGGAAGGGCAAATCCTAAAATAGTAATAGATTTATTGAAGAAAAAACTTAAATAATCCCAATATGAAGATATATTTTCGTATTGATTTTACCAAGAAAACTCACGATCGTGAGTTTTCTTGGTAAAATATGTTATTGGTATTATGAACAAAATAAATAAACTTGCCAAAAGAGCTAAAACAAAAGAAATTACAAAAACTATATTAAGCATCTGCGCGATGGGAGGACTAACTATTCTTGCAAGTGGCGGAGTTCGCACGCCACAAAAAGCAAACAAATTAGTTGATGAGCTTGCAAAATATTCATCCTCTCGAATCAAAGAATGTCTGAAACGTTTAAGTATGCAAAATTATATTAAATATAATGTTGATGATTTAACTAAGCCGATTTATATTACAAAAAAAGGATTAGAAAGAATGACTTTTTTATCCTTAAAAGATAGAATTAAATCATTAACAATGAAAAAATGGGATCATATTTGGAGATTAGTAACTTTTGATGTAAATGAAAAATATAGAAACAGACGTGATAATTTTAGAAACCAATTAAAGACATTAAATTTTTATCAATTACAAAAAAATATCTTTGTCACTCCATTTCCGGTTGAAAAAGAAATAGAAGAAATGGCTAAATTCTATCATTTGCGTAACAATGTCTTAATTTTACATGTCGCATCTATAGGTAGTCACGAAGAGAAAGTTAAAAATTACTTTTTTGATTCAACGAAAAATAAAAAATCCTAATCTATTTTGGTAAGTTTTATCTATAAATTTTTACCAATAAAACTCACGTTCGTGAGTTTTATTGGTAATCGACGTTTAGCGGTTGGCTAATCGAATTAGCCCGAAAGATGATTTTTAACCAATCTTTCTGCCTCTTTTTTAGTTTTAACCCACTTAATTCTTCTGTCTCTCTTAAACCACGCAATTTGACGTTTTGCGTAATGACGCGTGTCGCGCGCTAAAAGACGAACTGCTTCATCTAAATCCACTTCTTTTCGTAAATACATTCCAATTTGTTTATAACCAATTCCAGACATTGAAGGAAGTTGCCAAATTTTTCTCACTGGCATCTTCTTTTTTAGTTTAGAAACAATAGATTCAACTTCTTCAATCAATCCTTCGTCAAGCATTTTTTGCGCGCGGAGGTTGATGCGGCGATATAGTTCTTTGCGTGGATGTTTAATTCCAATTTGCAAAACATCAAAAAGTGATTTGCCTTTTTTAGTCAACTCTGAAAATTTTTTGTCTGTTTTAAGGCAAACTTCCAAAGCGCGAATTAATTTTCTTTGATTCAAACCAATCTTCTCGGCGCTTTCTAAATCTAATTTTTTAAGTTGCGCAAACAACTTTTTTTTACTCTGTTTTGTTAATTTAGCTCTTAATTTTTCATCTGGTTCAATTTTTGGAATCTGAAAATTCTCTACTATTGTTTGGAT
>JAYEKT010000108.1:4995-8067 GCA_034716735.1 Patescibacteria group bacterium | reverse complement strand
AAAATCTTTTCCTGCAAATAGTTCCATAAGTTGGTCGGATAAAATCATTCCTCCTAAAACCGTTGGGATAACAAAAAGCATCAGCGCGTCAAAAGATTTTTGAGAGATTTTTCTAAAACGTTCTAAATTTCTTTCAGTCCACATAAGTGTTAGCACAGGAAGAACTAAACCCATAAATACATAAGGAAGCGCGGTGAGAAAATCAATTATTTTATACGGAGCTCCGTAAAGCCCGACATCTTCCGCGGGTTTTAATAAGGATAAGATGAAGATATCTGCGCGCAAATAAATTAAATTCAAAGCAATACCTGCGGCAATTGGCCACGAACGATAAATGATTTTTTTCCAGACATCCATTTCAAATCTGAAAGAGATTTTGATAATTTTGCGCGCGAAAACAAAAAGTACAACAAAGTTTATGAAATTTCCTATAACCATTGCGCCAACAAAAGTCAAAAGATTGAATTTGAAGAAAATCGCCACGGCAATTAAGATTAAAAATACTAAACGATTTAATATCTCTGCCACAGCCACTTTTTCCATCTTTAATTTTTTTTGAAATAATCCAATTAAAACCTGATTTATAGCATTGAAGAAAAATGCCCCTGCTCCAATCATCACTCCGATTTTTATAATTTGTGGATATGGAAAGAAAATTACAATAAGTGGCGCAATTGCTAAAAATAAAAATGCTGTCAAAAATCTAAAAGTAAAAATATTATCCAAAAATTGTTTGATGGGCGCGTCCTTTTCTGATATCATCTGAACTGTAACAAGAGTGAGACCGAGGTCTACAAGTATTCCAAAAATCTGTAGAAATGCTAAAATAGTAGTATACCTACCAAATCCTTCTGGGCCGAGATAGCGGGTCATCAAAGCAATGGCAAAAAGAGCAAAAACAGAACCAAGTATTTTGCCAGACATTTGAAAAATAGTATTTTTAGCGATTTTTTGAGTTAAACTCATAAATATGTCACGATTCCTTACTTATCCTAATGATATAACACATACGAAGATAAAACAAAAGGTTAACCATGTTTTGATTGGTTTATTTTTGATTATTGGCGCTTCTCTTTTTCTTGGTTTTGGTATTGAAACTGCGCGCGCTGCATCATACCAAGCAATGAAACTTATACAATCTGCTGAAAGTTTAGATATGACTGTCTCAGAAAGACAGCTTTTTACAGTTGGTTTTAAAAATACTGGAACAAAAACATGGGAGCGTGATGAAAATCGTTTTGTTTCAATTTATACTTATTCTCCAAAATATCGTGATAGTAAATTTGAAGATGAAAGTTGGTATGATTCAGTTCAGCCAGCAAAATTAAAAGAAGAAAGTGTAGAACCCGGACAAATCGGGTATGTTGAGTTTTTTCTAAAAGCGCCAGACAAAGAAGGAGAATTCACAGAAACATTTAGATTAGCTGCTGAAGATACAGCTTGGATGGTCGGAGGAACTTTTAGTATTCCGATTACTGTTTCAGAACGTCCAAATCTTAGCGCGCTCAAATTAATTCAGAGTCATAAAGAATTAACTTTAAAACAAGGTGAATCAGTGGAGTTTAAAGTTGGTTTTAAAAATACTGGAAGTGTTGATTGGTTGGAAAGAGTTATTACAAGAAAAGATTTGCAGGCAGTTCTTGCAAGCGAATCTTCTAATGATACAAGTTTATTTATTGATTCTTCTTGGGTTGATACACTTAAGGCCGTGGTGGTTAGTGGTAGTGTTGTAAAACCAGGTCAGCTTGGTTTTATGGATTTTAAAGTTAAGGCGCCTAATCGTTCAGGAAGTTATAATCTGCATTTTGCATTAGTGGCTAATGGAGAAGATGTAGAAGGTGGGGATTTGGTGATTCCTGTTACGGTTACAAATGAATCTGTGGGAACATCAACACAGCAAAGTTCTTCAGCCGGAATTATTCCAAGTATTCCACTTGGTCCAGAACCAAACATCCGCGTTGGTCTTTATTATTATACAGAAGCAGAGCATGAAGAAATTCAACTTGTTGCCAACGGAGATTATGAAGTTTTTGATGCTACTTTGACTAAACTCATAGACCTACCTCCGCGTGTTTTAGCAACTTTAAATTATGATTTTGACACTGGACTTTATAGCATAGAAGTTTCTGGTTCTACTGTTGCTTCTACAGAACATTTACGAATTATTCCACGACTTCCAACTACTTTAGAAATAACAAATTTTGAAAATCGTCCCGCATGGAACAGGACATTAAATGATAATGTTTTCCGCGGTGTTTTAGAATATCGTTTCAGCGAAGAAACAGATCGTTTATGGATGATAAATGATATACCAATGGAATATTATATAAGAGGATTGGCAGAAAGTATGAGTACAGATCCTTTAGAATACCAAAAAGCTCTTGCTGTTGCCGCGCGTACTTACGCATACTATCATTTTGCAAATGGCGGGAAACATCCAAAACAAAATTTAACTTTAAATGCTTCTGCTGGCGACCAGGTTTATAAAGGATATAATTCAGAAATACGATTACCTAATCTTGCGCAAGCGGTAGATGAAACAAGAGGAATGGTAGTAACTTATGGTGGCAAAGTTGTAGTTACTCCATATTTTGCAAAAACCAATGGACGAACGAAAACATGGACGCAGGCGTGGGGCGGACAAAATAAAGCATGGCTAACTTCCCGTGAATGTCCGTATGACGCGGCAAAAGGAAGAACACTTTGGGGGCATGGAGTTGGTATGTCACAACGTGACGCGCGTGATCGCGCCAAAGACGGTTTTAATTTTCAACAAATTTTAGACGCATATTATACGGGAATTCAGGTGGCGAAAATCTATTAAGAGAATTTTTTTCCAGACGTTCGTTCCCCTCAGATGAGGGGAGGGGTGTTGAAAATAAACACGAAATAACTTATTTCGTGTTTATTTAATTTACATCTGTGGAACCATATTGCCATCCTGCGGGTGATATCCCGAAGGAAGACAGACAATTCTAAGTAAAAATGAAACTCTAAATGCGTAATAAGATATTACGCATTTAGAGAAATACTGATAAATAGACACGGCCGTGTCTATTTATCAGTAAATAA
>JAYEKT010000108.1:0-4895 GCA_034716735.1 Patescibacteria group bacterium | reverse complement strand
TGAAACTCTAAATGCGTAATAAGATATTACGCATTTAGAGAAATACTGATAAATAGACACGGCCGTGTCTATTTATCAGTAAATAAGGTAGAATACCATATCCACATAGGATTATGCCCCTACATTTTTTTATCTCGTCTTTGGATGATAATGAAATTTTCTATCCTCTTCTGCTAAATCAAGAATCTTGTCTCGGATTTTATGTGGGTCTTTAACTTGCTCAAAAACAAATCTTTCTTTTTGTCCAGCAGTTTGTATGTGGACATTTCCATAATTAAAAAGAGTCGGCAAAATTCCATCAATATCTGAAGTCGCATCCTGAACTTTATATAAATCCATTTCTGCCATTGTTCTTCCAAATAGCGCGTGTTGTTTAATGTTTAAAATTCTGTCATTTGTAACAATCCAATTATCTAAATAATAATCAATAAATTGCGTGAAAAAAATTAGCCAGATTGAAAGATAATAAATGCTTCCAAGAAGCAGGAGGATTATTCTTGAGATTTCTTCTTCAAGAAGATGTGGCAGAGAACTTTTTGCAAAAAAATAAAATCCAACAGGAACTGTTGCGAGAGCCAAAAAAATCAAAACATCTTTGACAAATATAATCGGGTGTCGTCTTAAACAATAGACGATTTTTTCATATTGTTTTTTTTTGATGAGTTCACCTAAGGTCATAGTTGTTTGAAATTGTAATTGTTTGATGCCAATCAAAAATAATTAAATTTTCATAAGAAGCATAGGCAATGAGAACTATGCCAGCTAAAAACAAAAATGTTGCCCAAAAAGTAATAATAGTCCAACCACCAAACCTTGTGAGATTAAAAAGATTGATTATAACAAAAAGCGCAAAAACTACAAGAAACAATGCGTATGGTATTAGTAATAATGAGTATGTAAATGTCATAATAAGGTATTTTTGGGTGTTTTAAGACCAAGATGTTTGTAGGCAAGTTCTGTGGCCACTCTTCCCCGAGGAGTGCGGTTTAAAAATCCAAGTTGTAAAAGAAACGGCTCGTAAATTGTTTCAAGAGTATCAGTTTCTTCAGATGTTGCCGCGGAAAGTGTGTTTAATCCAACTGGCCCGCCACTAAATTTATGAATAATGGTTTCAAGTATTACTCTGTCAACATAATCTAATCCATTGCCGTCTATTCCAAGCATTTTAAAAGATTTGTTTGCTAATTCATTTGTTATTTTACCATCTCCTTTTACTTGCGCATAATCTCTAACGCGTTTTAAGATTCTGTTTGCCACTCGCGGTGTTTTTCTTGCGCGGTTTGAAATTTGCCCTATTGCTATGTCATCAATATCAACAGTTAGAATTTTCGCGCTTCGTTTTACAACTTGTTTGATGTCATCATTTTCATAAAAATTTAAATGATAATGCGAACCAAATCTATCACGAAGAGGGGAGGAAAGCATACTTAATTTTGTTGTCGCGCCTATGAGTGTGAATTTCGGAATGTTTAAACGAAGTGTTCGCGCAGCCGGACCTTTACCAACAATAATATCCAAAACATATTCTTCCATTGCAGGATAAAGAATTTCTTCAATAATTTTATTAACCCGATGAATTTCATCAATAAACAAAACATCGCCTTCTTCAAGGTTTGATAAGATTGCCGCCAAATCGCCGACACGCCCAAGAGCTGGACCGGCAATAACTCGTATGTTTGCTTGCATTTCTTTGGCAATAATATGCGCCAAAGTTGTTTTTCCAAGTCCAGGATTTCCATAGAGAAGAATGTGTTCTGCAGATTCACCTCTTTGTTTTGCCGCTTCCATAAGAATATGTAAACTATCTTTGATTTTTCCTTGTCCAATGAATTCTTCTAAACTTTTAGGGCGGAGAGTTAAATCAAAAAGTTGTTCATCCTCTTTAAGTTGTGGGTCTGTTAATCTTTTTTCTTCCATATTACTTTTACGATAACAGAATGATGGCTACCGCGCAAGCATAAAATCTTGCCAAAAACATAAAAATGTGGTAAAATACTTAAAAACCCGCAGATAGCGGGCGTATAGCTCAGGGGTTAGAGCGCTGCTCTTATAAAGCAGAGGTCGATGGTTCAATTCCATCTACGCCCACCATTTGCGGATTTTTTGTTTGTCAAGCAACATTTCATTTGATATTGTAAAGATATATGTTTGAAAAATTTACTCATATAATTAAAGAAGCAGATGTTGGTAAGAGATTGGATAAATATATAGTTGAGAATTTTAAAGATCATTCACGCGCGCTTTTTCAAAAGATGATAAAAGAAGGGCAGATTTTGGTGAATAATAAAAAGGTTGTCCCACATCATTTTTTAAAACTTGATGATGTTGTTTGTTTTGAATTTGCGCCAAAAGAATCATCAACAGAATTAACACCAAACAAAAAATTGAAAGTCCCCATTATTGCTGAAGATGAAAATTATCTTGTTATATCAAAACCAGCCAGTATGGTTGTTCATCCTGGAGATGGACACAAAGAGCAGGATACTTTAGCAAATTGGCTTGTTGCTTATCTTCCAGATATTAAAGATGTTGGTTTGGATTTTTTGCGACCGGGAATTGTTCATAGATTAGACAGAGACGCATCTGGTTTAATGGTGGTTGCAAAAACCGAAGAAGCATATAAATCATTGCGCAAACAGTTTGATAAAGGTAAAATAACAAAAGAATATACTATTTTAGTTCGTGGTGATGTAAAAAGTGATGGAACTATTGATTTATCACTTGGTCGTGTCAAAAAAGGTTTTAAAATGGTTAAGAAAGAAGGGGGAAGAGAGGCGATTACTCATTATAAGGTTTTAGAGCATTTTAAAGATTTTTCATTATTGAGTGTAAAAACAGAAACAGGCAGGATGCATCAAATCCGCGCGCATTTTTTAGAGATTGGACACCCTGTGGTTGGCGACAAAATTTATGGAGATAAAACACAAAAATTAAATAGATTATTTTTACATGCTTCCCGCCTGGGATTTGAGGATTTAAAAGGAAAATGGAGAGAGTATGAAGTTGACTTATCAAAAGAATTAAAAGATTTTTTTTACCCTTCGGGTGACCACCCGCAGGGTGGAAAAACCCGAAATAAAAAACAAGAGAAGTAAAAAAATATGAAAAAACAAAAAGAAAAATTAGTTATAATCACTGGTTCTTCAGGGTCGGGAAAAGATTCTGTAATAGAAGGGCTTCAAAAACAAGGCCTTGATTTTTGTTGGGTTATCACAACAACCTCAAGAGAAAAAAGAAAAAATGAAAACGAAGGAAAGCCATACTATTTTAAAAGCCGTGAAGAATTTGAAGAGATGATAAAGAATGATGAGCTTTTGGAACACGAAGAAATTTATGGAAATTATTATGGTAGCACTGTAGAAGAAGTTGAAGGATGTTTTTCAAAAAATGAGTTGACTGTTTTCAAAATAGATCCTACGGGCGCGAGAACAATTAAGAAAAAATTTCCCGAATCGTTTGTTATTTTTATAACGCCACCATCTTTGGAAATTCTTGAAAAACGTCTCAAGAATCGTGGCACAGAAAAACCCGAAGAAATTAAACGGCGCTTGGATAAGGTTAGAAAAGAAATGGAAATATCAAAAGAGTTTGATGGGGTTGTAGCAAACGAAGAGGGAAAATTAGACGAAACAGTGGAGAAGGTCTTGATAATGATTAGAAAATATGCTAATATGAAATGAACTACAATAAAGTAGTCAGTTTTGAACTTTAACTTTAACAAAAAAATGATCAACACTTAGTGTTGACCAGAAAGGAAGAAGATCGTGATAGAATCAAGTCGAACTCCAGATGACGCATTGTTTACTGTAGATGATTTTGTAGAACTCGGACACAGTAAGGGGGTTACTAAACAGGATTGGCTTCAAGCAGTTGATAGGAAATATGAGGAAGTTTCTGTAGCGCAGATTATCCATTCTAATCCTCACCTCCAACACATTCTCAAGAAACTTCAAGAACTAAACCTTCCTGTTCCAACCAACCTTACAGTTCCAGTAAAACCAGATTTTATTCCAGAAAAGTGCGCCCATCTTATTTACGAATTTCCCAGAAGTGTTGTTTCAGATGAAAAGCTTCTTGATGCGGTGGTAGTCAATGGACATAAAATCAAAGAATATGCCAAATTGAAGGATATGCGAGATATTGTTGACACTCCAAAACAAGCTCGTTTTGTTTGGGTGAATGATGGCCGTAACCGTCTTGATGTATCACCACTAAACGCAGAAAAGAGCTTTGTTCAAGGAGAAATCGGCGGAACAGTTCGAGCAGGTCTTCATCTTTTGCTTTATTATCCAGAAATTCTTAATCATCACCTTCTTGATTTGCCTGGTTCTCGGTACGATGTCGACATTCCGTACTTGAGCGGCTGGGACGGCAGGCCGAGGCTGGACGCCTACTCTGCCGACGATGCGGTTCCTGAGGGTGGTTCTGTCTCTCTGGGGGTATCCCAATAATTCTTGACTCTTGAAATCTTGATACTTGTCCAATCATCCCACTTCGTTGTATTGAAGTGGGATTTTTCTTTTGTGAAATTTGTGATAAAGTATCAATAACCAGAATTTTTGCAACAAACCTTTTCGGAGAAAGAAAATCATTGACAAAAATTATATAATGTTGTAAGATAAAGACCAAGTGTAGAAATGTTTATGAAAAATTTACATCCAAAAGTTGTGCCTGGCGCAGTTGTCAGAGTACACCAAAAAATTAAAGAAAAAACTCCAAAAGGAGAGGTGAAAGAAAGAATTCAGATTTTTGAAGGAATGGTTCTTGCAAGAAAACATGGAGGTGTTTCTGAAACAATTACGGTTCGCAAAATTGCGAGCGGTGTTGGAGTTGAAAAGATTTTTCCGCTGGCAATGCCAACAATTACTAAAATTGAAGTTGTAAAACAAGCAAAA
>JAYEKT010000107.1:0-1800 GCA_034716735.1 Patescibacteria group bacterium | reverse complement strand
CCGCGATGATATCCCTTATGGCGAACACACACTCAAAATCCGTTTTCGTGGAGATGTTAATGGAGAACGAGTTATTAATTTTAAATTATAAATTCCAAATTGTCATCCCCGCGAAGGCGGGGATCCAAACATAGATACCGTTTCACAATTTCGTGGAACGGTTTTTAAATTTTCTGGATTCCTGCTTTCGCAGGAATGACATCTGATGTATAATATATGTATATGGTAGCATATATTTATACAGCATTAATTCTCATCCTTGGCGTTATTCTTTTGATTTGGATGATTAGTGGCGCGCGGCATGTCGTCCGCGGGGTTTGTGAAATAAAAGACATCCGCAGTAAAAAGAAAGAGGATAGAAAGAAAAAGATTTTAAACTTATTAAAAGGAAAAACCAAAGTAAGCAATAAAGAATTGAGAGAAAAATTGAAAGTATCCAGCAAAACAATAGTTAACTACTGCGACGAACTAGAAAAAGCAGAGAAAATTAAGCAGGTCGGCAAGGTAGGACGCTCTGCCTATTACAAACTAAAATAACTAAATACGTAATAGGATTTTACGCATTTAGAAAAAGACCTATAAATTGATACGACCGTATCAATTTATAGGTCTTTTTGGTTTGACAAAAAACCACAAATCTGCTAAAAAAGTATTAGCTATTTAACAATAAAAAAGAAAAGGAGAAAAAATATGTCGATTGATATGGTGCAGAAGCTTGTTGTTGAGATTGATTCTGTAAAAATCCTTGAAAGATATTTGATATTGGCTTTAAAAACAGTGTTTAGTTCCTATAAAGAAGTTGCAATTATGTGGGTAAAACACACAGAAGACAACACATCTTATTTACCGCCATTTCTCAGAGAAAAAAATCAATTACCAGTTATCTTAATTCATGATTATCATACATCGAGTGAAAAAGAAAAAACAAATTTTGTTGAAAGAGGTGGTGTGATATTATCAAATCTTCATTTAACTGATTTGATAAACTGGGTTAGACTTATAATCGGCCACCATAGAGAAAATTGGGAAGAGCTGTTTATAGAAAAAACTGATGAAGAATACGATGCAGAATGCGAAGAATGTGATGATGATTTTATTTCGCATCCTAGCGCTGATGCAATAATCGGATTTCGATTGGAGTCGCGCTTTCCAAGTTCTGCAGATGTTATCGCTATTTCTCTTTGTTATATTCCTTTTGGGAAATAAGTTGAAAAAGGAGAATAATACAAAAACCCCGGCTCATTGAGTCCGTGGTTTTTTTAATTTAGATTATGGATTCCTGCCTGCGCAGGAATGACATCTAGACCTTAATCGGCATGACGATGTAGATGTATTTCATTCCTGTATTATCATCTGCTGATTCTAATAGGCATGGGCTGTTTCCGTCAATCAATTTAAGTTTGATTTTGTCACCTTCCAAGTTGTTTAATCCATCTATTAGATATCTATAATTCAATATAATACTATTTGCCGGCCCTTCTATTTCTGTTTCAATTTTTGAAGCATTTTCTCCTGTCTGATTATTTGTTGATGTAATTTCCATTACTTTTTTTTCTGGACTGATTTCGAGCTTTACATCATTAAGTCCAGATTTTGTAAACAAACTTGCCATCTTAACTGCTTTGACTAAATCATCTTTTGGTACAACAACAGTAGTTGAATAAGATGATGGGACAACGTGATGATAATCAGGATACTGACCTTCAATTAAGCGAGAACTTAATTCCACTCCATTGTGTGAAAATAGAATTTGATTTTCGCCAATACAAATTTCAACAACGTCATTTCCTTCCGCGCTAC
>JAYEKT010000106.1:4911-8254 GCA_034716735.1 Patescibacteria group bacterium | reverse complement strand
TTGGTATTTTTGCGTTATTTTTGAAAGAAAAATTACTAAATAAAATTCTTTTAACACTGGTGAGCTTATCTGCTGGCGCAATGATGGGTGGCGCGTTCTTGCATTTAATTCCTGAAGCAATAGAAAAAATGCCAGGCATCTCGTCTTATGTTTGGATAATTGTTGGCTTCACTGTTTTCTTTTTTACAGAAAAATTACTCCATTGGAGACATTGTCATAAAGGAGGATGTAAAGTCCATACTTTTGGATATATGAATATCGTTGGTGATGGAATTCATAATTTTATTGATGGACTGATAATCGCCGGCGCATTTTTAGTTGATATTAAATTAGGATTAGTAACAACGTTTGCCATAGCTCTACATGAAATTCCGCAAGAGATGGGTGACTTTGGCGTGCTTGTGTATGCAGGGTTTAAAAGATTAAAAGCCCTAATTTTAAATTATATCTCTGCTTCAACAGTTGTGCTTGGCGCTGTGGTTGGATATTTTATTGGTGGCGATATTGCCACATACATACTTCCCTTTGCGGCAGGCGGTTTTATTTACATTGCTGCGTCTGATTTAATTCCAGAAATTAAAAAAGAAATGAAAATTTCAAAATTCATCCCCTCTCTTATTGTATTTATTTTAGGCGTTGGGCTGATGCTTGCTGTAAAATTGTTGATGGAGTAATCCATTTTATCAGAAATTTTAAAACCCTCGAGTTCATAAACTCGAGGGTTTTTTGAAAAATCACTCTTTCTCCTCTTCTACACGAGAAACCAAAAGGGAAAGATGTGGCGAAAAAGGTACTCCTCTATCTAATGCATCTATTCCTCTCCATCTTTCTTCAATCAGCTCTTCCGTTATCTGATCCATAGATTGTTCTCCTGTATAAAATGGAAAAAATTTTGACATTCTCCCCTCTCTTGTTCCAAGATTATACCGAGATCCTGTTGCGACAAATGAAACCATATCGTCTATTTGTTTCACATATGCTATTAATTCGCAAATACCACGACCAAACAATCCTTCTTTTTCTTTCAAAAACACTCCCGCTGCTACAGGTGTTATAAGATTCTCAAAATTAAAAAGAAAAACTTTTACTTCTTCTATGCCATGTTTTTCTGTGGTTTTTTCTTCCTCTTGAGAAGCGCGCGCAATCCTATCGTTAAGAAAATCAAGATTAAGCGATTCAAGTTCTTCTATAACTGATAGGTCATAATTTACTTTTATCACAACCTCTTCACTAAGTCCCATATTCTCCTCCTTTGCTTTGGTTTTTAATGTTCTTTTATCAAAACAATTTAACACAAAACTAAAACAATGTCAAATAAAAACCCGACGTTTCCATCGGGATTATTCTATCTTAATAAATATCTTTAATATGCTGAATAGACCAATCTTTCAGCCCTTCTCCTGCTTTCAATTGCTGGAATTTTTTTACATCTGACAAACGAGTAAAAAATAGATAACGAAAGCCGTGCTGTCTAGGATTCATACTAAACCTATTAACAACATTAACGATTTCATAATTATCTTTTGCGTCAAAAGAAAAGATATTAAGCGCGAGCAGTAATTCAATCAAATTCTCAAAATGTTTCAATGGATATTTTTTAATGTTAAAATAAACATCTAAAAAAAACTTCCAATCAACCACCATCTCACGCCCCCTAATACTAACAATGTCTATCTCAAATGCTTCTGCAAATTTTTTAGAAACCCGTTTTACCGCGCATTCCAAACACTCACTATTTTCAACCCAAATTTCTAAATAACACTTTTGACACATTGTGATAACCCTATATCTTTCATACGTAATATTTTCTTTACAAGTAGAACATTTTTGAGTCATGATTTTCCTCCCCGGTTCCCTGTTTTCACAAGGACAAATTTTAAAGATCTATCTGCATATCCTTAGCATCCCTTGCGCCACGACGTTGTTTTGCCTGCATCTCGCCTTTATACTTCTTTAATTGCCTTTGCATTTCATCTTTTGCTTTTACTATTGCTTTCTTTAAATCATCTTCAATTTCGTCAACACGCAAAAGTTTTCCTGGTAAACTCATATTAACTTCTGCCTTAAAAATATATCCCTTATTATGATGTTTTGTTGTTTTTCCAACCTCAACCCAACATTCAACAACGCCTTTTTCATCCAATCTTTGAATAAACTTATTAAGCGTTCCGATTTTTTCTAAAATCCAATCTTCAATCATTGGAGTTATATTAAAATTTGTTGCTTTGATGTGTGTCTTCATACGCTTTTATCTTATATTAATTGTATTTCTTCTTCAAGTGTTATTTTGAATTTATTTTTTACCTTCTTTTTAATTAAACTAATTAATTTAATTACATCTTTTGATTTTGCTTTTCCTGTGTTAACAATGAAATTTGCATGTTTTTTTGAAACTTGCGCGCCTCCAACCCTTTCTCCTTTTAATCCACAATCATCAATCATTGATGCCGCAGATTGATTTGATGGATTCTTGAAAACGCAACCTGCGCATGGTTCTGTGGGATATATTTCTTTCCTTAATTCTATTTTTTCTTTTATTATCTCTCCTAATTCCTCTTTGTCTCCTTTTTTTAATTTTAATGTTGCGGACAAAATAATTGGTCGTTTTTCTAATTTGAAATTTTTGAGATGACTTTGACGATAAGAAAATTTCATCCATTCTTTTTTAACTTTTTTGATTTTTCCATCTGGCATTAATAACCTTACACTTTCCACAACATCGCCAATACATGAACCATCTTTACCAAGTCCAACGTTACCAAAAATCGCCCCACCCAAAGTTCCAGGAATTCCAGCCAATAATTCTAAACCAGCAAGCCCTCTTTTAACGGACTCGGCTATTAAATACCCAAGCGCCACCCCAACGTCTGCTTCAACTAAATTTCCATCAAAATTTATTTTTCCTCCTACAATTTTTATCACCAATCCATCAAATCCCTTATCTGACACCAGTAAATTACTACCACCGCCTAAAATAAAAAACTTTTTGGAAAATTTTACCGCGTCAACAATATCATCCGCGGATTTTGCCTCAATAAAATACTTTGCTGGTCCGCCAATTTTAAAAGTTGTGTGTTTTGACAGTAGTTCGTTTGAAATCATAATAATTCTTTAGCGATATTATAAATGTCGCCAGCGCCCATTACAACAACAATATCCCCTTGTTTCATATTTTCTTTAAGAATTTTTTTTGTTTCTTTTAAATTTTTTCCATAAAAAATTTCACGTGAGATATTTCTTTTTTCGTCGCGCTCTTTTATTTTTTGTATTAAATCTTTGGAACTAATTTTATTTTTCTTGTCTTCTCTACCAGCAACATCATATATTTCATTTAAAATTAGAA
>JAYEKT010000106.1:0-4811 GCA_034716735.1 Patescibacteria group bacterium | reverse complement strand
AGATGAAGCATATGCGCTTCGTGTTCGCATGCTTCAACAACAAAATATTTAGTTCTTCCGTGTCTCAAATTGCCACCTTTAAATGCTTTTGATTTACTTCCAACAATTACAATAGGATCAAGTCCGCCAGCAGCAAGCATTAATCCAGTAAGCGCTGTTGTTGTGCTTTTTCCATGAGTGCCAGATATGGCTATGGTAAATTTCTCGCGGCTCAATTCACCTAATAACTCAAAATAACTCATTTCTGGAATTCCAAGTTTTCGCGCTTCTTCTCGTTCTGGATTATTTTTTGGTATCGCGTCTGAATATACCAAAATATCTGCATTTTTTGGTAAATTATTTTCTTTATGACCAATAAAAACTTTAATGCCAAATTTTATAACATCTTCAACTATTTCGGTTTTAGAAATATCTGAACCAGTTACAGATTTTCCAATGCGGATTAACATTTTTGCAACAGCAGAAACACCAATCCCGCCAATCCCGACAAAATGAATTTTTTTAACATGCGTAAGTATCATATTATTTTTTACATACTGTTACGTAATTCCATTTACTCTTCTTATTCTTTATAATATCAAAACCCGCCCTTTTAGCCAATTTTTTAATCTCTCGTTTTGTAAAAGCATGATAATATCTATTGGCCATTCTTTCTGAATGACCGTATGTTTTTAATCCGCAGGATTTCCATGGGATTAAAATATCGTAAAAATCCATTTTATGGGTCCCCGCCTTTGCGGGAACAAGCTTTAAAATAGTATACTTTATAATATAAGGAAGATACTTTTTCTGCCAAAACATCCAATTTGTCATAAAAAGCATCCCTCCTGGTTCTAAAACAGAGTAGATTTTTTTTAAAACTTTTAAACGCAATTCTTTATTCGGTATGTGATGAAAGACTGCAATTAAAAAAACTGCATCATATTTTTTAGTTTCGGAAAACTCTAAAATGTCACCAACCCTAAACTCTGCGTCTGTATTCTTCCATTTTTCTTTTGCTACTTTAATTAACTTTTGACTTTTATCAATACCAGTGTAATCAATTGACAAATCTTTGAATAAATCGTATAATCTACCATTGCCACAACCCAAGTCCAAAATATGATTCCCTTTTTTAATATATTTGATAAAGCCCTCTAGTTCGGGCCAAATAATAGAACGTGTAATAGAAAATTCTTCGGCAATCTTGTTGTAATCTTCAGTTGTTTTTTGCAATAATTTTTCTGCAAATTTCTTATTCATATGTTTGAGAAATTAGTTAAAACTCTTCTTAAGTCCAAGATAGAATCAATGGACGACATAACTCGCATTTCCAGAAAAGTTGCGGGTGAGTTTAAGATGCCTTCTCCAGCTATCTCAAAAATCTTAAAAACTTATCGCGAGATGCTTAAAAAAGAAAAAATTAAACGAAAAAAAGTTCTGGAATATTTTCTTGTAAAACGAAGGGTTCGAACACTTTCGGGTGTTGCGATTATAACTGTGCTTACAAAACCTTTTGATTGCCCTGGAAAATGCGTTTATTGCCCGAGCGAAAAGGATATGCCAAAAAGTTATCTTTCAAATGAACCTGCAGCCATGCGCGCAAAATTATTAAAGTTTAATCCATATAAGCAAGTGTATAAAAGAATACGCGCTCTTGAAGACAATGGACACCCAACAGATAAAATCGAATTGATTGTAAAAGGCGGAACATGGTCGGCCTATGAAACAAAATATCAAAACTGGTTTATAAAAAGATGTTTTGAAGCGTGTAATGAACGAAAATCTAAAAATCTTGAATCAGCGCAGAAGATTAATGAAAGGGCAAAACACAGGGTCGTCGGACTCACCCTTGAAACCAGACCAGATTGTGTAAATCCTAACGAAATCAAACATCTTCGTGAAATGGGCTGCACACGAGTGGAACTGGGTGTTCAAACAGTCTATAATAATATTTTACATCTTGTCAAGCGCGGACACAAGGCAGAAGACGTTATTCAAGCTACAAAATTACTTAAAAATGCTGGTTTTAAGGTAGATTATCACTTAATGCCAATGCTTCCTGGTTCAACGTCTAAAAAAGATTTTGAAATGTTTAAGGAAATTTTTAAAAATTCTGACTACAAACCAGATATGGTAAAAATTTATCCTTGCGCAGTAGTCCCTGACTCTCAACTTTATAAATTGTGGAAGCAAAAAAAATACAAGCCGTATTCAAATAAAAAATTAGTAGAACTTTTGATTCGTGTTAAATCAGAAATAATACCACGATATTGCAGAATATCACGACTTATCAGAGATATTCCTTCAGAAAGCATTGTGGCTGGCAACAGAATTACCAATCTGCGCGAGATGATTCAAGGTGAAATGAAAAAGCGCGGATTAAAATGTAAGTGTTTGCGATGCAGAGAAATTGGTCATAACTTAGGAGCTAAGCTCCCACATGGGAGCTTAGCTCCTAAGTTATTCACAGACAAATATAAAGCATCTGGCGGAACTGAATATTTTTTAAGTTTTGAAGATTCTAAACGTAAAGTTGTTTATGCTTTTCTTAGATTGCGAATTTCTTCAAAAGACACTGCATTTATCCGCGAACTTCATACTTATGGACACCTTGTTCCAATTGGAGGGGTGAACAATAAAAGTGTTCAGCACAAAGGACTTGGAAAAAAACTTATGAAAGAAGCAGAAAAAATAGCGCGTCAAAAAAAATGTAAAAAAGTTTCTGTCATCTCTGGTGTTGGCGTCCGCGGGTATTATAAAAAACTTGGGTATGGACAAGAAGAAACTTATATGGTAAAATCAATTTAAGAAAGTTCTTTTAAAAAATAGAGACAAGGAGGCCAGCAATGCCCAAGCCGAAACTGCATCTCAAAAACGACCTGAATCGTCCTATCTATCTTTCAGTAACTATTACAAACAAAGTCGAGCTTGTAGTATACATAGACGATCCTAATCAGGACAATGTTTACAAAATAGAACGTGGTAAAGCATTTACGATTAACAATCCGCCTTTGGTTCAAGTCCAGAAAAATGAATTTCAAATAAAAATAGAAATAATGGCTGAGTTTGATGGAGTAATTGATGCCTATCTGGACGAAACTATTGATGGAGATGCTGTTCTGTCTTTTGCTTTGCTCAAGATAGACATAACCATAAACTAATACAACCCATCCTTTTTGGATGGGTTATTTATTTTTTTCAGAGTTGACCTAACCTAAAAATATAGGTATGATTATATTAATATGAACCATTTATCAAAAACAGATTCGCAAATTGAAAAAATTATTAAACAAGAGACAAGCCGTCAAAAAAATGGACTCGGCTTAATTGCTTCAGAAAATTTGGTCTCTGAAGCAGTTCTTGAGACGCTTGGAACATCCCTCACAAACAAATATTCTGAAGGATATCCCGGTAAAAGATATTATGGCGGAAATGAATTTATAGACCAAGCAGAAACTCTTGCAATAGAACGCGCTAAAAAATTATTTAGGGCTGAACACGCAAATGTCCAACCACACTCTGGAAGTCAAGCAAATATGGCTACGTATTTTGCTTTTTTAGAACCGCACGACAAAGTTATGGCAATGTCCCTTGCTTTTGGCGGGCATCTGACCCATGGACATAAAGTAAACTTTTCCGGACAATTTTATAATTTCGTTCATTATGGGGTTGATAAAAATGGCTTTTTGGATTATGACGAAATCCGCGAACTTGCCCGAAAAGAAAAACCAAAGATGATTGTTGCTGGGTTCACTGCCTACCCAAGAAAAATTGATTTCAAAAAATTTCGCGAAATTGCTGATGAAGTTAACGCGTATTTAATGGTTGATATGGCGCACATCGCTGGATTGATTGCTGGTGGCGCGCATCCTGACCCAGTCCCTTATGCCGATGTTGTAACATCCACCACACATAAAACTCTTCGCGGTCCACGCGGAGCATTAATTCTTTGCAAGGAAAAATATGCAAAAAAAATAGACAAGGCAGTAATGCCAGGAATTCAAGGCGGACCACTTGAACATGTAATTGCCGCAAAAGCAGTCGCCTTTAAAGAAGCGCTTAAACCAAAATTTAAAAAATATGCCACGCGAGTTGTCAAAAACGCGCAAACTCTTGCCGAAACACTAACAAAAGAAGATATCGAAATCGTATCTGGCGGAACAGACACACATCTTTTACTTCTTGATTTAACAAACATAGGAATCACTGGTAGTGAAGCAGAAAATATGCTTGAAGAAGTTAAAATCTACACAAACAAAAATCTAATTCCATTTGATAAACGAAAACCAATGAATCCATCTGGGTTGCGTCTTGGCACACCAACTCTTACAACACGCGGATTTGATGAGAATGATATGAAAAAAGTAGGTAAACTTATTGCTAATATCTTAAAGAAAAAAATCACAAAAGAAGATGCTCAAAAAATAGTAAAAGAACTAACAAAAAAATATCCTATCTATGAAAACAATTGATGGTAAAAAGCTCGCAGAAAAAATCTTAAAAGATGTTGAAAAAAAAATTAAAAAACTACCAACCCCTCTTGGGTTGGCTGTTATTTTAGTTGGTGACGACCCTGCATCACAAATCTATATTAGAAAAAAAGAAAAAGCATGTGAAAAAGTCGGGATTTGTTTTGAAAAATTTATTTATACGGATACCACAGATAAAAAACTAATTACGCTGATTACAAAACTTAATGAACGAGAAGATATTAATGGAATTTTGATTCAGTTGCCTCTTCCGAAACATCTTGATATAGACAAGATTATTAATGCTATTGATTCTAAAAAAGATGTAGATGGATTTTTACCAGAATCAAAAGTTGAATC
>JAYEKT010000105.1:0-1846 GCA_034716735.1 Patescibacteria group bacterium | reverse complement strand
CCTTATTTCGTTTAAGTCTTAATCATTGCTTATTAATGTTCCTTTAAATTTTTTACCTTCCAGGCAATTTTGTAAATTTTTAATTTTTTTTCCATTTATAATTATTACTTTTAACCCTAATTGTTCAGCTTTGCGCGCCGCGATTGGATCAAACGGCGAGCTAAGGCCCGGAATCCATTTACTGCCAACGATTTGACGAAAATTTACCCAATTTATTTGTTTTATTTTTTTTGCGTTTTTATATTTTTTTGGATCTTTATCGTAGACATAATCAATATTAGATAAATTAATAATAGTTTTGGCCTTATACTCGCCTGCTATCATAGCGGCCACAAAATCCGTTGACCAGCCCGGCCTCCAGCCACCTCCAATAATAATTTTCTTTTTAGTGCGAAAACGAACAGTCGGATTTTTTATGATTCCCTGATAAGCCATTTTTCGGAACATGGCTTTGACTAAACGGGCGTTTAAATAACTGGAGTATATGCCTATCCAATCAAGATCATCAGAGGTTATGGAAATAATTTTTTGAGCCGCAATATTGTATTTTCTGCAAGTAGCGCCCCCGCCGGCAATAATAAAAAATTTTTTGTCTTTTCTGATTTGCTCCAAAATTAATGCTCTAAATTTTTTTAAAAATTTCCAATCAATACCGCTAAACGGCACAATCAAAGAACCGCCCAAAGAAATGATAAATGTATTTTTTTTCATAAATTAAAAAACAAAACAAATTGTTATATTTAGGAATTACGCGTTTGAGCTTAAATAACTAAAAGTTGAATTTCTAGAAATAATGGCTTTTTGCTCATACCAAGAAATATGCTCTTTTAATCTTTCCGTTTCCAATTTGATGAATGCTGTAAAAGCGGCAAATATATGAGTCTGTTGTGAAGTTGATTTAATCGAAGAACATTTTTCTATCCCAGTAGTTTGTTTAATACCTCGATGAAATTCTTCTATCTTCCATCTGTTCTGAAAATGACTTGTAAAATCATCATAATCAGTTAAAGTTAAATCACTTGTCGCCAGATATATAATGTCGCCGTTTGTAGCAACTAACTTACATACCAAGACATAGCCATATTCCTTTAGCCAGACTTTTCTTACCTGTTTATTGGCAAGGTCTAAGTCAGCTATAGAAATATAGTTGCCTTGGCGAATGCACACTTTACGATTAGATTTTAGATTGCAAATAAAATGCCAATCTAATTTCCTTGTTATCAACTTGAGATTGTTTATGCCTGAATACCAAGAATCCATCATGACATACAAGGGAAAGAAACCTCTATTTTTAGCTCTTTTTAGCATATCCTGAAAATGATCATTCTTGGTTTTATCATCGTTTTCCTTTTGGTAGATTCGATAATCAACCGGAACATATTCTTCTCTGGAAGTCCAAAGTAAATTAACTAAACAGATGCCGTTTAACAGCCCATGTTCATTACCGCTATACTGTTTTTTAGCTAATTCATTTTTGCGGGAATATTTCTTGCTTACCAGGCTATCATCGCCTACTAGATATCCGGTTTGAATATCTACTATTGTTTTAACTTTATTCCATAGATCTGACGGAGTAAAATTAGAATTACCCAGCCAGCGGAAAACAGAATCGTGCTGCATATCGCTATTAGGAGAAACTTTAGACAGCTCAACTCCAGAATAGCGATTTTGGTTAGCAATTAAAAAATTGCTATACAATTTTAGTGAACATTTTTGTTTTTGCATAGGGATTTGTGTTTTAATTTTTATTAGAAGAGCATAGGCTCTCTATTAATATTATCTCACAAAATCTACGCAAGGACAAAAGTTTGTTTTAAAGAGCAAACGCGTAATTCCTAAATTAAAT
>JAYEKT010000104.1:0-1853 GCA_034716735.1 Patescibacteria group bacterium | reverse complement strand
TCCGCGACGATTACAACATTATCACACAAGAAAAAATTAGTTTTCCAGATGCCGCGCTTGGAATTAAAAAAGATGTAAAAACAGTAGATGGGGAAGTTGAACTTAAAATTCCATCAGGAATCCAATCTGGGCAAATTCTAAAACTCGGCGCTCGCGGTGTGCCATTTCTCCACGGCACAGGACGCGGTGATCATCTATTAGAAATCATAGTTGATATACCAAAGAAATTATCTCGAAAGCAGAGGAAAATAGTGGAAGAATTGAGAAGTTGTGTATAACTTTCCGTGTAAATTTGGTATAATGCTTGTATATAGATAAAATGGAGGATTATGTCTTTACCAAAAATTGACATCGCAAGTATTTTAAGTGCGATAGATTTTTCCGCGCCAAGCTGGGATCTTTTTATAGTCCTATTTTTTGTTGTCGCGGTTCTTTTATATGGCCTGACACTTGGACGAGATAGAGTGCTTACAATCTTGATTTCTATTTATATGGCTTTGGCTGTTGTAAACACTGCGCCATATTTAAGTACACTAAAAGCTGAAGTTAATCTTGGGCAAATGTTTGCTCTTAAGGTTGTAGCTTTTTTAGGACTGTTTGTTATTTTGTTCTTCTTGCTTGCGCGAAGCGCTTTACTTCATAATTTTTCAAAAGGCGGTCTTGGAAGCTGGATGCAGGTTTTTATCTTTAGTGTTTTACATGTTGGTTTGCTTACAAGCGCAACTTTATCTTTTTTACCCATAACTGCAGTTGAGCATCTTGCCCCAACAACTCAATTGGTATTTACAAGCGATATGGGGAGATTTGCATGGATAATCTTGCCGATAATCGCGATGATACTTTTGAAAGATAGAGATTAAGATAATTTTAAATTTAACCGCTTGATAAAGGCGGTTTTTTGTATTAAAATTAAAGCATGCTTAGATTATATAATTCGCTAACCAGAAAGAAAGAAAATTTTAAGCCGTTGAAGAAATCCGCTGTCACAATGTATAACTGCGGACCAACGGTTTATGATTTTGCGCACATTGGAAATTTGCGTTCTTTTTTGTTTGCCGATTTATTACGGCGCTATTTTGAATATTCTGATTACAAAGTTAAGCAAGTGATGAACATCACAGATGTCGGACACATGCTTGAAGATGCTGATGAGGGTTTGGATAAAATTGAACAAGCTGCGAAAAAAGCAAAAAAGACACCAGCGCAAGTTGCTGACTTTTACACCAAAGCATTTTTTGATGATGTCAAAAAGCTCAACATCAAACAAGCGTGGAAATATCCAAAAGCAACAGAACATATTAAAGAAATGATTAAAATTATTGAGAAATTGATTGATAAAAAATACGCCTACGAAGTTAAGGGAAGTATTTATTTTAATGTTAAGAAATTTAAAAAATATGGAAAACTTTCAGGAAATAAATTAAAAGATTTAATGGCTGGCGCGCGTGTAGAGAAAAATCCAGATAAAAAAAATCCATATGATTTTGCTTTGTGGATTTATAATCCAAAACACAAGATGCAGTGGAATTCACCATGGGGAAAAGGGTATCCGGGTTGGCATATAGAATGTTCTGCTATGGCAGGAAAATACTTAGGCGAAACAATAGATATTCACACTGGCGGAGAAGACAACAAGTTTCCTCATCATGAAGCAGAAATAGCGCAAAGCGAAGGCGCAAACGGGAAAAAGTTCGCGCGCTTTTGGTTACACACAAGACATCTTTTAGTTGATGGCAAAAAAATGTCAAAGTCAAAAAAGAATTTTTATACTTTAGAAGATTTACTCAAGAGAGGATATTCTGCGCGTGCAATCCGTTATCTTTTACTGTCTTCACATTACAGAGATAAATTGA
>JAYEKT010000103.1:0-1859 GCA_034716735.1 Patescibacteria group bacterium | reverse complement strand
AGCGTTTATCAAGAAGAATAATCTAAATAATCTCTCCGTTGCCAGATTTTTTCAAATTCCTCTGGCTTCGGAGATATTAGAAATTTATGGAATTAGAAACAATTGAAAAGGAAGCAATAGAAAAAGTAGAACAAGAGGAGCTACAAAAATTAAGTTTTCAGGAGATCACAACCGAAGAGCTTATAAAAGTTTTATCGCTAACGATCAAGGAAGATAACGCCAACAAATTGAGTGTATTCTTGACGCTGTTAAGTGCATATTCAGGCGAAAACCAGATGAACATCATATTTTCTGCGCCCTCTGCTTCAGGTAAATCCTTTGTTGCCCTTGAAACAGCAGACTTGTTTCCAACTGAAAATATTATTGATTTAGCTTATGCTTCCCCGAGTGCTTTCTTTCACAGGGGAATTTACGATAAAGAAACAGGCAAACATATCATTGATTTAAGAGAGAAAATTCTAATTTTCCTTGATATGCCAAATGCTCAATTATTACAGAACTTAAGACCCTTGTTCAGCCACGACAAAAAAGAAATAAAACTTGAAATCACAGACCGAAGCAAGAAAAAGCAAGAGTTAAGAACAAAAAAGATTGTCATTCAAGGTTGGCCAGCAGTGATATTTTGTAGTGCCAATAACCAATTGAACGAACAAGAAATAACAAGATTCTTACTCCTTTCACCTGAAACATCTCAAAGTAAAATTAAACAAGCAATCATTGAAAAGTTAAAAAAGGAAAGCGACTCGGATAGATATATTACTGAAAAGAATGCTAACCCTGAAAGGCAAAACCTTAAACAACGAATCAAAGCTATCAGAGCTCAAAAGATTAAAAAGATTATTCTATCCAAAGAGCTTGAACAGAAAGTCCTTGACTTCTTTCTTAGCAAGAACAAACACTTGAAGCCAAAACATAACAGAGATATTGCCCACTTGTTGAGTATGACAAAGATATTCTGCTTATTAAATCTATGGAGTAGGGAAGTAGATGAGCAAGGAAGATTACTGGCCAACCAAACTGATTTTGAAAATGCCCTAATGATTTGGAATGAAATATCAGAAGCACAGGAACGATCTGTTAGTCCTTATTTGTTGGCGCTTTACAAAGAGGTTGTAGTTGCTTGTTGGAAAGATGAAGCTGAACTGGACCCGCAAAATGGAATGATCCTGAAAGAGGGATTGACCAGAAGCGAGATTGCCAAGAAACATTTAGAAGTTTATGGGACAGCTATCACAGACCTTAAATTGCGCAGAGAAGTGATTCCTATGCTTGAAGCTGGAGGATTGATTTCTTTGATTGAAAACCCCGATGACAAGAGAAAATTCTTGATTAAACCAAACGAATTATAATAAAAACCTTAAAACCCTAAAAAAACCCTAAAAAAACCCTAAAAAAACCACCAAAATAGCCAAAAAAAATGTATAGACAAGCACCCGTGTCCCCCTTTTTAAAGCTAAATGCAAAACCAATGTATATTGACCTGCCCCTGTGACCCCCACTTTTATAGATTTATAAAACCAAGCTTTTCAAAGAATAAAGAAATAGAAAGGTAGGCTTAAACAAAGTGGAAAATTTTAAATAAAGTAGGGGTCACACCCCCAAGTATATATACATTGATTAGTGGTTTACGACTAAAAACGGGGACACACCCCCTTGTCTATTGTTTTTTGAAAGGCAATTTGTGAACCAAAAGTGATCGTCGGCGATCATTTCGCCGACAGAATAGTGATAAATAACTTTTTTATTATCTTTGGCTTCGGGAACATTTTTTTTAAAATATTCCCTCATTCAAAGAAAACAAAAAACTTAAAAATGAAAGTTCAGCCAAGCGAATGGTCAAATGTCTTGACCTCGGACCA
>JAYEKT010000102.1:0-1903 GCA_034716735.1 Patescibacteria group bacterium | reverse complement strand
CTGTACTCTCGCATTAGCACGATTAAGTACATGATAAATATATCCACCAATATCTACTCTTTGTATTCTGGGCATAACCTTATTATATCATAAAAACAAAAAAGGGTGGCTGACCCCCTTTTTATTGATAACTTTTATTTTGTATTTAATGGAATAATAAAAAATCCCAAAAAATTGGGATTTTAATCTGGAATAAGATTATCCTTAATTTTTAAGAAATTATAGAACTCAAAACAGATATAAGGAAGAAAGATATTATTATCAGACGAAATGCCTTAGGAGCGCGTTTTTTTTCACTAATCGAGATCATTATAGAAGCTAGTCCTATTGAACTTGATAATCCAAAAATACCAATACCACGAACCCATAGTGTATGGCCATTCCATATTTCATCCATGCCAGTTACAAGAAAAATAATGGCGAATACACAAAGAGACACGCCTATAAGTAAAAGAATGATATTCACAATGTTTTTCATATAATTTTGATTTTTTGTCATCATATAATTTTAATATTAAACTATATTGCAATATTATGCAAAGTATTTATTTTTTAAGAAAGCCCTCATAAAATGAGGGCTTTAATTATGTGTTTACTGAATCCAGATCAAACTTTCGTATGCTGTTGGACCAGTAGTCCACGTACAATCCCAAACCCTCCAATATCCAAAACAAGCTCTGATATCATTATCACTATAAACTCGAGCAGCTGTAGAGTCGGTGATATAGCAGCTAGCATATGTATTTGTTCCTCTTATTCTTAGGTCAGAAAGATTAGAATAAGAATTTGGTACATAGTATTGGATAATCCAATCGGCTGGCCATTCCCAACTTCCACTATTGCACATCCAGCCATAGCTAGAAGAATCGCGGAATACGGATGTTGGATAATAACCTCCACTACCAGTTGTTTCTTCAATAAATTCAACAGTATAAGTGTCAGTTACAGCTTGGGTCAGCCTATTGGCCGGGTTTGCGTCTTGATAGTTGTCTTCAGGTGGCAAACACCCTCTTTCGCGATCTTCTACGATCATTGTTATTTCTTCTCGTACAATATTTTCGAAAATCAATTCTCTTAGCATTAGGTGTTGGCCGTTAGGAAGTGAGATTATTGATGCTTGTACTTCACATGTCAATCCTTCGGTGACAAATGATTCATAGATTTCTTGTACTGAGAGCTCTCTTGGCTCACTTTCTGCAATACAGCCAAAGAATATAAGTGATGACAAAAGTAGTACGAAAAAGCAGGCGCTACTCTGCAAACGGTGCGCGGCAAACTGTTGCATCTTTTCCTCCATGGTTAGATGCGGTTAAAGAACTATCTGGCAGAACCATTTCTGCCTAAAATTTATACTAACATATAACTGGTTTTTTTTTGCAAGTATTTTTTGTCCACAATCGTATATTTTACAAAAAACATCTTTTCTTTTAAGATGTTGGTATTATGATTATCAAAAAACGGAGGATTTATATCCTCTTTTTTATTACAGGATTTTTTCTTGCGTGGGCGGTTGGCGCAAGTGGTTTTGAAATTGTTGATGTTCAGACCACGGGTGATGAAGGATTATCTGACGAATGCGTAAAAATTAAAAATACCAGAGATGCACCGTTTTCTTTGCTTGGATTAATATTGCAAAGTCATAGTTCTAACCCAGACAGTAATCGCTGGACATCGCGTAGTGGCGATGGCTTGCCTGAAATAATTATGGAGCCTAATGAAATGATAATTTTAGCATCATCGGATTATAGTGGCGACGATTATGCGTGGAAACATACGGTAAGCTGGGGTCTTTCCGATAATGGTGGTGGCATGCGGATTGTTCAAAAAAATGACGACGGAAATATTGTAACTATTTTTGCGGAGAAATATTGGGGAAGTTTAGAGGAGATTGAACCAGAGCCAG
>JAYEKT010000101.1:4960-8548 GCA_034716735.1 Patescibacteria group bacterium | reverse complement strand
ATATGTTTGACACAAAGCGTTTTTTTAGTTAAGATGGCATAGTATGTCCTTATCTATAGGGACGGAGCGAACACAAACAGACATCTTAAGGATATCCCCTTCTCTTTTGAGATAGAAATACTACACTAAAATAATAAATTATAAAAAATTATTTAAAAATATGCACTATCAAATGAAATTAGCGCAAGAACCGTTTGAAAAAATTGCAAACGGCAAAAAAATTATTGAGTCTCGTCTTTATGATGAAAAAAGGCAACAAATTAATGTTGGTGATACTATAGAATTTTCACAAAACGATAATACTGAAAAAAAAGTACTAAAAACAGTAAGATCTCTATACCTCTATCGCAATTTTGAAGAAATGTTTTCAGATTTTCCAGCAGAATACTTTGGCGGAGAGTCAAAGGAAAATTTACTTGAAAAAATCCATCAATTTTATCCACCAGAAAAAGAAATTCAATTTGGAGTTGTAGGAATTAAATTAGAATAATTAAAAAGACCTGGGAAATGTCCCAGGTCTACTTTTTATTATCTTGCGATTAGAGCAAAATCCAACACCACTACTCCAAGCTTCTCCTTTCTTGGTGGATAAATGTTTTTTAACAATAACATAACCTCTTCCAAGGAAAGCGCATCGGGAACAATATAATTATATCGCTCACACTGTAATGCTGTTTCAAAATCATCATAATGACGAATAGCTCTGACTTGAATAATACAATTCTCGGTATGTGTGATAAGTCTAATACGCTCACCCACTTGAATCCGATTTATCGTATCATAACCTACACGCACCTCCAATGTCTTTTTGCCAGACACTACGAAATCAAAAAATCTTTTTTTAACCCTCATTGTTCTCATGGTTTTTTGATTTAAATCAATACTCCATTGTTGCGTTATTATATTTGGGCGATATGCTGATGGCATTGCTGCATTTAAATTCCAACCCAATCGCTGTAATGAAATAACCTCCTTAACACTTGGGTTAATATGTAAATATAATTTATGACCATACTGGGCCAGTTGATAGGGAATATCAATCAAAAGCGCCTCAAATGCTGTCATATTCACTGCTATTAATGGCATTATCTTAATGGGGCTTCCTTTTTTAGGTGTCGCAGCCGCTACACCAATAACCTTATCACCATTAAGAGCAATATATTAGTTTATATTTTAAATTAATATCTGTTGTTTTTCTACGACTATATCCAGAAAAAAGAGACTCTATCCATTCATTATCAATTCCTGCAAATGACACCGGAAGGTTTTCTAAGAGCAATTGAGAAACTTGTTTTTTTAATTTGATATCATTTTCATTAAGCGGTAAAACTGAAATATGAGGTCTGTCAAATTTTTCAATTACTTCTTTCTTATAAAGAGGTTTGTATAGCATTGCCTCTGTTATTTCATTTTTATAATGGCTATCAGAATCACCTGCTTTAATAAACCCTTTTCTCAAGAAAAATTGCATTGCTGAAATGTTTTTTTCTGCAACAGTGCAATATAGTTGCCGAGCATTTCTCGCTAAACTATATTCTTCTGCATATTCAAGTAACCTACTACCCAAACCATACAACCCTTGAAATTCTGAAGCAATAATAAGCGGGCTAATTTTATAAGTAGATTGACGCTTGCCAACAAGATGAAGAACACCTGCTTGTTTTTCATTAACCCGAATAATAAACATCCGTTGCTCAAAAGAAAAGAAACCTATATAATCCTGTCCACCGTTAATATGCGCATCAAAAATACGTTTTGCATGAGCAAAATTATCACCATCATAATAGGGCTTAAGCGATTTATCCATAAGATTGACAACCCATTCAAAATCATCTTTAGCTGCTTCACGAATAACAATATTTTCCATAACATCCTCCTTTGCTGAGTTGCATGAAAGCTAAATTTAGCCACATTGCGCAACCCAAGGTTATAAAAGAACCACCTGAAACCATTTTCAGGATTGCTATGATATTAGCATATTTTAACGGCACCGTCAAGCCCTTTACGAGTTGGGATTTTTTTGATAAAGTGATTCTATTATATTAACTGGATTCCTGCCTCCGCAGGAATGACAAGAAGCGGAGCAGGAATAAAAAAATATGGCTTTAAGTATAGGAATCGTGGGGCTTCCAAATGTTGGGAAGTCCACATTATTCAAAGCAATTACAAAAAAGCAGGTTGACTGCGAAAACTATCCATTTTGTACCATAGAACCAAATGTTGGCATGGTTGCTGTTCCAGATGAACGTGTGGATAGGTTATCAGATTTGACTAAATCTGCAAAAAAACTCTATGCAACCATAGAGTTTCTTGATATTGCCGGATTAGTTGAGGGCGCGCACAAAGGCGAAGGTCTTGGTAATCAGTTTTTGTCACACATCCGCGAGGTAGATGCGATTGTTTATGTACTTCATGTTTTTGAAAACAAAAACATAGTGAAAACATCTGAATTAGATCCTGCACGAGACAAGGAGATTTTAGATACCGAGCTTGTCTTAAAAGATTTGGAAACCGTGGATAAGCGCGTGGCAAAATTAGAAAAAGAATCAAAATCTGGCGCATCGCAAGAATCAGCAAAAGAATTAAATATTTTTGGGCGCGTAAAAAAATATCTGGAAGACGGTGAGATATTATCGGAAAAAGAATGGGCTGATGATGAATTGGAAATCTTAAAATCCAGCCAATTTTTAACAATGAAACCGCGAATTTATCTTTTGAATGGTTCAAAAGAAGAAGCAGATAAATATTTAGATAAATTTGGTGATTCTGCTTTGTTTTTTGATGTTGTTGCAGAAGCAGAAGGCGCTGGATTGTCGCGAGAAGAAAGAAAAGAACTTGAAATGCCCGAAGATTCGCAATTAGATAAATTGATTCAAAAATCCTACGAACTTTTGGATTTAATATCATTTTTAACAACTGGTCCAGATGAAACTCGCGCATGGCAGATAAAACGCGGGTCAAAAGCACCGCAAGCCGCGGGTGTAATTCATACAGATTTTGAAAAAAGATTTATCCGCGCAGAAGCTATAAATTGGAAGGACTTGCTTGATGCTGGCGGATATCCCCAAGCGCGGGAAAAAGGATTACTACGGGTAGAAGGCAAGGATTATACTGTTCAGGATGGTGACGTTTTAGATATTAGACACGATGCATAAATGTCATTCCTGCGAAGGCAGGAATCCATATGGATCCCCGGGTCAAGCCCGAGGATGACAATAGAGAATTAAAAAAAAGCCCCGAATCGCTAAATGCGATGGGGCTTTTAGTTTTTAGACAAAAAAAAGGAGCCAGGGATGGCTCCATAGGTAGGCATGAGGGCGGGTTTTGGTGGAATGCTATTACTCGTCAAAGGATTTTGGCAGGATCATCGAAAAGCGAGCCGACCTCTTCCCGAGGATCTAGCGGCTGGTCATACCCTTCGGGAAGGATGTACTCACCGCACGCGGGACAACGTAGTGAGTCAAAATCTTCCTCGGTTCCACAAGGAACCACCACGACCACGCCACATACGCACCTGAAATGATTGTGACTCATCGTTTTTCTCCTTTCGCTGAGTCCCCTAATACCTTATACAGTATAGCGCGTTTT
>JAYEKT010000101.1:3691-4860 GCA_034716735.1 Patescibacteria group bacterium | reverse complement strand
CTTGCATACAAGGAGGTTATAAGCGCGAATAAATATCGCGGGATTCCTGAAAAAGATTTAAGAATTTGGCATCAAAGCCGAAGTTTTTATGAATTTATTTCAAGATTCAAACGCATTCCTTTAATTGGAACAACGGCTTTTGCTTTGTTTGACAAGATTCAAAGAATCCCAAATTTCTACCCCCGCAGAGATCTTTCCCGACCATCTTTTCAAGTAAAGCAAGTTTACAGATTAATCAAAAAACAAAACTGGGGAAAAGATTTAATTGACTATCTAAACCAAAGCCCAAAACGCCCGATTATTACCACCTTTTTTGTTCCAGCATTTATGGCTGAACTTCACAAATATGAAGGGGATATTTATTGTTTAATTACTGACGCTGATTTTAGCAGAAACTGGGTTGCCCTAAAACCAGCAATGAGCAAAATTAAGTATCTTGCGCCAAATTACAGAGTTGTTGACCGTTTGAAACTTTATGGCGTCAAATCAGAAAATATTTTCCTGACTGGATTCCCATTGCCCAAAGAGGCATTAGGCGGACCAAAACTTAGTTCACTAAAATTTGATTTAGCAGAAAGAATTTATAATTTAGATACTAAAAAAATATACACATCAAAATACAAAGGAACAATCAAAAAACATCTTGGAAGTATGCCGAAAAAACCAAAACACCCTCTCACTGTAATGTTTGCGGTTGGTGGCGCTGGCGCCCAGCGTGAAATTGGTTATGAAATAATGAATAGTTTAAAAAAGAAAATTAAGCAGAAAGAAGTGAGGGTCTTTTTATCTGCAGGTATTAAAAAAGATGTTTACCATTATTTCAGAGATGCGATGAGTGAATGTGGATTACGCGGTGAACTTGGAAAAAGCATAAAGATTGTCTATGATAAATCAAAAAATAAATATTTTGAAGAATTTAACAAAGCGCTTCGCGAAACAGATATTTTGTGGACAAAACCAAGTGAACTTTGTTTTTATTGCGCGTTAGGTATTCCAATAATTATGGCTCCGCCTATTGGCTCGCAAGAATTTTTTAATCAAAGATGGTTAGAGGCGATTGGCGCTGGTATGGATCAAATTGACCCACAGTACACTAATGAGTGGCTTTTTGACTGGGTTAATAGTGGTTGGCTGGCTGAAGCCGCAATGCGTGGATTTTTAGAAGCCCC
>JAYEKT010000101.1:0-3591 GCA_034716735.1 Patescibacteria group bacterium | reverse complement strand
CCGACCTCTTCTAAAGTATGCGGAATTCCATCTATTAAACCAAACCGCATTTCCAAAATCTTTTTCTCACGTGGAGTTAATTCTTCAATAACGCCTCTTACATAATCTCTTAATAATTCTAAGGCCGCAGCGCGTGAAGGCGTTACATTCTTAATATCTTCCAAAAAGTCCTCAAGCGTTGAATCTTCTTCGTCTTCGCCAACTGAAACTTCTAATGAAACAACATCTTGGGAAATCTGAATTAAATGGCGAACTTTAATAATATCCATATCCATTTCTGTTGCGATTTCTTCTGGCATTGCGTCACGTCCCAAATCTTGAAGCAAACGACGATCAACTTGCTGAAAACGATTTATTGTTTCAACCATATGAACAGGAATACGAATGGTTCGCGACTGGTCGGCAAGCGCTCTTGTAATTGCCTGTCTAATCCACCAAGTAGCATAGGTAGAAAACTTATATCCTTTTTTATATTCAAATTTCTTAACTGCGCGAAAAAGACCAATGTTTCCTTCTTGAATTAAATCCAAAAGCGACAAGCTTTTTCCGACAAATTTTTTGGCAATAGAAACAACCAAACGAAGATTTGCCTTGATTAATTGCATATCTGCTTCTTTGTCTCCTGCTTCTTTTCGTTTTGCAAAAGACACCTCTTCTTCACGGGTCAAAAGTGGAATTTTCCCAATTTCACGCAAATATACCTGAATTGAATCTGCAGAAATCTGTGGCACTGCCACTTCTGCTGGTTTCTTTTTTCCGTCAGGGCGAACTTTTGATAAGGCCTCCTCGTATTCTTCACGTCTGCCTAAAATATCTTCGGGCATTTCTATAATCTGCCCTCCAAAAATTTCTAAATTATCCAAAAATTCTTCATAGACGGCAAGATGTTCTTCAACCTCAGGAAATGCTCTTAAAATTTCTATTTCTGTGATAAACCCTCGGCTTTTGGCTTTTTGAAGATATGTTTCTAAAATTTCTTCTGAAGGCGGTCTAACTTTAGGACGCGGTCCCCTTTTTTTAAAAATCTTTTTCTTTGCCAGTACTGTTTTTATAAGTTTTCTACGTTTTTGCGCCTTCTGCGCTTTTGTGTTTGCAAGTTTTTTCGGCCTAAAACGAACTAAACCCGATTTAGTAGATTTTACAATCTTTTTCTTCTTATTCTGGCTCCCTGTTTTTACAGGGATAAGCTTTGGCTTTTTGGTTAAAACCTTCTTAACCGCCTTTTTTTTCAAAGCCGGTTTCTTTTTGCCATGGCTCCCCGCTTTTGCGAGGACAAGTTTTTTGGGTTTTAATTTTTTGGATTTAATCATAATAATGTATTAAATTTCTCTGCCAACTCTTTCACTCTTTTTATATCCTCAGCCCTCTCTGCCTCTTTCATTTCTTTTTCGAGATTTTCACGTTGTTTTTTAATAAAAAGTAATTTTAATTCTTTTAAAACTTTTAAGAGTTCGTCTTTGCGCAACTCTAATTCAAGGGATTTAAAATCCCTTTCAGATAGCATTGTTATGCTAAAAAATAAATTTTTTGTCTCATCATTTATTTGTTGGTTCACAAGATATTCCTTTAAAACAGAATATTCTAACGTTCCTTTATTATTATAACACGAGAGAAAATTTGTATAAAGAAAAGAATAATTTTGTGGAAGCATTTCTGATTTAATTACCTCAGTTGTCTCAGAAAGATTCTGCGGGCTTGCAAGCAAAATTGCGAGTAGTTGTTCGGACAAGAGTTCTTGGCGGGATTTTACGCGTCCGTAGAGACGAGGCGCTGCCTCATCTCTACTACGACTACGACGCGCGACCACACCCCCCTGAAACCTTTTAAATTCTTCATGGATAACATCTTCTTGAACTCCCAATACTTCTGCAAGTTTTTTTAGCCAAAAAACTCTTGCAACGCCATCTTGAATTTTATTTATTTCTGGAATGATTATACTGCGAATTTTTTGTTGAACTTCTAATTTTTTTAAATCCTGATTTTTAGTTGCTTTTTCAAAATAATAATCCATTATATCTTTTGCAGATTCTACTGCGTTTTTCCACGCTTCTGGATTTTTTCTAATGCAATCATCTGGATCTTTCCCATACCCTTCTGGAATTTGAATTACTTTGATGTTCATCTCTTCTTTTAATGCATTATCAATTCCTCTTTTTGCCGCTGTCTCACCAGCTAAGTCAGCATCAAAAGATAAAAAAAGATTTTTTGTAAAACGTTTAAGCAATTTAATGTGTTCTATTGTGAGGGCCGTACCCGAACTTGCCACAACATTTTTAAAACCAAACTGATGGCAAGTCACAACATCCATGTTTCCTTCCACGATTATAACGGCATCTTTTTCCCTGATTGATTGCTTTGCTTTGTTTAGGCCGTATAAAATTCTGCTTTTGTCATAAATTAAGGTCTGCGGGGTATTAACATATTTTCCGCCAGCTTTTGGATTTTTTTCTTCTGACGGCATCAACCGACCTGTAAAACCAACCATTCTTCCATGAACGTCAGCAATTGGAATCATTATCCGCGCGCGAAATCTATCTAAATAACCAAAACCTGTAGATTTTTTAAATGTTATGCCAGTTGCAAAAATATCTGCTTCGCGAAATCCTTGCTGAACAAGAAATTTGTTCAACGCCTCCCATTCATTTAGCGCAAAACCTATTTTAAAATCTTCTGCAATTTCGCGCGTAATTCCCCTGTTTTTCAGATATTCTCGCGCGACTCTGGCATTTGGATTTTTCAAAAGCGCGCCATGAAAAAAAAGAGCGGCCATCTCGCAGATTTTAATAAGTCGCGCCCTTTGTGTTTCAGCCGCTGAGTTATATCTTTCAAGTTTTACTCCGGCTTTATCTGCCAAAAATTTTAACGCATCTTTGAATTCCAGACCCTCCATTTTCATTACAAATTTAAAAACATCACCGCCTTCATTACATCCAAAACAATGCCAAATTTGCTTATCGCGAGAAACCATAAAAGAAGGCGTCTTTTCCTGATGAAACGGGCAAGACGCTCTAAAGTTAGCGCCAGCTTGTTTAAGCTGAAGATATCCTTGAATAATTTCAACAATATCTAATCTATTTTTTATTTCATCTATTTGTGACATGTTATTCGCAGTCCTCCTGACAAGCTTCTGGTGTTTCAGATAGGTCAAAACGCACAGGAATTGCTACTTCAACATCATTTTCTTCTAATCCAGAAGGGTTATCTTTTTTAAAAATCAAAGTTCCTGTTTCTGTTTCTGGCATTTCAAAATCAAATCCGCCTTCAAAATCTACAAATTTATCTATTACCCAAATTTCTTGCGTTGATATATAGGCGCTTACTAATCCTTTTCCATCTGCATCCAAAAGTATAACTGGCGCGTCGCCTTCAAAAAACCAGTTTCCGCGCGCTTCTCCTTCAATCATAAGCGGGCTTGTTATTAACTGACCTGATTCTGGTTTTGTAATTCTGATATTTTTATTCTTACAAAGCTTGATTGGTTTTTGTTCAGATGGCGCGCCATGTTTTTTCCACCCATCATCTGTGCAAACCCAAGTATCTTCTGACCCTCCGAGAATAAATCTAACTCCAAACCAAATTGCAAAAATAGCA
>JAYEKT010000100.1:0-1924 GCA_034716735.1 Patescibacteria group bacterium | reverse complement strand
TTATCTTGTATAATAATTCCTGTATTTTTAAGCATGTTTTTAGAATTACTTTTATAATTTTATTATAGCACGAGTACCATTAATTTAAAACCTTTTCAACGATGTCCAGATCCCAACCTTTTATGTCTCTTACGTTACATTCTGTCCAACCTTCACAATTTTTCTTATTCCTAAACAGATCCTTACTCCAACGATTTGGAGTTAAATTATTATCATGACAAATATCTAAATTCGGGACTTCTGATTGCCAAACATCTGACTGATATTCATTCTTCCACTGAACCCTTTTGCTGGTCGCTGGTTCAAAGCCTATATTTCTATTATATCCATTCTTTTCTATATAAGCTACTCGTTCTTCGTAATGTTTAATAGCCGCTTCTTTATAAACACAAATTCCAGAAACTTGCCTGCAATTATTATAATATAAAGCATGTCCATCCTCTGCACGAATTTTCCATACGTTAGTATTATAATAAAAAGTATCTTTTTTAAAAGGAATAAAATCAAAATGAGATTGTGAATATAAACAGTCATGCTCACAGAAAAAAACTATATCTGTGTCAGAATTTTTAAGAGCAACAAGTATTTGCTTAAACATAGATAAATATCCTCTCTTCAATCCCTTTAAATGTATATTCTTTCCAAAATGAGGCATCGGCTTAAGTGAGGAAGAAACGATAGGAAGACCTATTGTTCTAAGTTGATCTTGCACCGCATGGGCAATTTTAAGTTTAAGTTGATTATCTGTATAATAAATGATACCTTTTGTTGGTTCTTTTTTAACTATGTTGACTGATGGTTCCTCTTTTTTGTTTGCTTGTATTCCAAACTTAAGATGATTTTTTTCCCTTTCCTTTTGTTCTTCTATTTCTTTATCTGTCCAGCCGTTAATAGGTTTAAATTTGTCCAGAAGCCAACTGAGAGGTTTCGTTTGTAAATGCCATTTGTTATTAAAAAATAAATCTCTTGCCATCTTCTTAGCATTTTGTACTGCTCTTCCTGATTGTGGATATGGGAAACCAAAGTCTTTTTGAGTGCGGAATAGATGCGAGTAATAAGTATCATGATTTACTAATACTTGACCACCACTAAGCCAAAATTTTGAAGCTACACAAATTCCCATGCTTCCCCACGATCCAAATCCTTTGTCATCATCTATGTCCAGTTCCCAATATTTTTCACGAGTCATCATAAAAAAACTTCCTTGTATCGACATAGTTTTTGTTAAACCAGTTTCCTCTAAATCTTTTTTGTATTCTGGTCTTTTTGCATATTCTTTAAAATACTGGAAGTGGGGTTCGCTGTCGTAACAGTAGCTGACTGACTGTGGTGACTTTTTTGCAATCCACACCGTCTTTCTTTTGATATTAACTCCACCACAATTTTCACATTTTTCTGGTTTAGGACCTTGATATTTTTTCCATCCACAATCGTGACATTTCCAATCAAACGCCCATAAATTTCTCATAACTGGAATAATTACAGAATTATCACCAGCCTTTTTAAACGCTTCTAACATACTTTTATCAAGCCCTCTCCCGAAGGTCACATGAGCATCGCATTTTATGATATATTTACTTTTTGACAATCTACAAGCCAATTTTGTTGCTCCACGTTGACCAATACTCTTCGGTACATATACAACTGTCAATCGTTCATTGTCAGGAAGTCCTGGATTCGCCCATTCTCCGTCTAAAACTGCGATAACTTCTGTAGTTTCTTCTGTATTTTCTAAGATATTTTCTACAGTCTTGGCTAAAAATTCTTCGTTTCTAGCAGGAATGAGCACACTAATTGAATATTTTTTCATAAATTTTTAAATTAAATAATAACCCAATCAGATCCTTTAATATCCGCTTCACTTAATATCCAATGATAATCTTTTCCATCATCTTTTTTCAAAGTTAATCGTTCTTCTTTCAAA
>JAYEKT010000099.1:0-8607 GCA_034716735.1 Patescibacteria group bacterium | reverse complement strand
TTAATCCATTTAGCTAAAGCAGAGAAGTGGGTGCGAGTTATAACAGCAGATTTTATTAGTGATTATTAAATTTTTATTTAGTTTGACTGTCTATAATTTATGACGGTCGTCATAAATTATAGACAGGTTATAAATAGAAATAAATGTACCAATATACCAATGTACCAATATACCAATGTACCAATGAGCCAATATACCAATGTACCAATGAGCCAATGTACCAATGAGCCAAGTGGTTTGTTGGTGAATATCCTGCAAAATTAATTCCCCGTAGTTAGTACTATGGGGTTTTTATTTTGTCTATAAAATATGGTATCGTTATATAGATTATATAGCTTATCTTATCTTAATTGACACTAATTTTCACGAACGTGAAAATTAGTGTTAGATAAAAATGGTCTGTTTTGTATTAGAAATAAACGAGAAATAGGGTATTTCCTGTTTATATTTTTTATATTTTGTGCTAAGATATACGTGGTTCATTGAAATCAAAAAAGAAAGGGAGGATAAGATGGCGGATGACTCTCGTTTTCGTTTTCCTAGAGAAATTCGGCGGTTGTTTAAATTTATGATAGAAGACCAGGCTGGGCACCAAGGAGAAATCGGCGAAAGTTTTCTTCAAACTCTTGAAAGAGCCATTCACGACAACACTCATTATAAAAGCGGTAAAGATGCTTTTGGGGGAGAAAATTATCCTTATGTTGCTCCGCGCCATTTGTTGATGTTTGGACGTTTGTGGCTCACGAATGCTATTGACCGCGCTTTTCAAGATTCTAATGCGCTAAAAGATTTAAGTATATTTAAACTTGAAAGAACAGCGCAAATTTTGGAAGATGCGGCAAAACGTTGCCGCGAGCTTGATAAGTTGATTGAGGAAGAGAAAAAAAAGGAGAAAAAATAATATCTTAAACCCGCACGACAACGTGCGGGTTTTTATATTACACGCAAAATATGGTATCATTGTATTATGAAATTAAAATCATTAACTGCAATAAGAAACTTGCATTGCAAGCGAGTTTTGGTTCGCTTGGATTTAAATGTGCCTTTAAGAAAGAAGAAAGTTTCTGACGACTGGAAAATAGAGAAGATTTTACCGACGCTTCAGTATCTGATTCAAAAAGACGCAAAGGTTGTAATTGTTTCGCACCTTGGGCGTCCGAACGGCAAGAAAAAGAAGAAATTATCTCTTCAGCCAGTTGTGAATCATCTTGAAAAATCTTTAGGAAAAAAAGTTCTTTTTTTGAAAGATAAAATCGGTTCCAAAAAGCTTATTAAAAAAATCAGCGCATTAAACTGCGGAGGCGTTGCAGTTTTGGAAAACATCAGATTTTATAAAGAAGAGGAAAAAAATGACAAAAATTTCGCTAAAAATATAGGAGAATTAGTGGATGCGTATGTAAATGATGCGTTTGCAGTAAGTCACCGCGCGCATGTATCCATATCGGCAATTACTAAAGTTCTACCATCTTATGCTGGTTTGCTTTTACAAGAAGAGATTAAAAATCTGGATAAAATTTTAAAGAATCCAGCAAGACCATTTGTTGTTTTATTGGGTGGCGCAAAAATGTCCACAAAAATTCCGAGTATAAAAGATATTAAAGCAGATTATATTTTACTTGGCGGAGCGCTTGATAAAGAAAGCAAAAGTATGGCGAAAAAATTATTAAAAAAAGTTGTTTTTCCAAGCGATGATGTGGTTGGAAAAAAAGGAGCGATTTTAGATATTGGTCCTCAAACCGTATTAGAATATTCTAAGTATATTAGAAAAGCGCAAACAATTGTGTGGAACGGCCCAATGGGATATTTTGAAAAAAAAGAGTTTAGTCATGGAACTATTGCTTTAGCGCGTTTGATTGCATCGCGTTCATCTGGTAAAGTATTTGGTGTGGTTGGTGGAGGTGAGACAATAGAAGCGCTTAAAAAAACAAAAATGGAACAGTATGTAGATTGGATATCAACTGGCGGTGGCGCTATGCTGTCATTTTTGAGCGGAGAAAAATTACCAGGACTATGTCCTTTAATTAAGAAATAATTATATGCAAATAAAAAAAATTCATGCCCGTGAGATTTTGGACTCTCGCGGGAATCCTACAATTTCAGTCAAAGTTGTTTTGAAAAACGGCGCGATTGGTGTTGCGTCTGTGCCTTCAGGCGCATCAACTGGCGCGCATGAGGCATTGGAGCTTCGTGATAAAAAGAAAAAAAGATTTGGTGGAAAAGGAGTGAAAAAAGCAGTAAAAAATATAAATGAAATTATTGCAAAAAAATTAAAAGGGCTTGATGTTGTTAATCAAAGAAAAGTAGATGAAATGATGATTAAATTAGATGGCACAAAAAATAAATCCAAACTTGGCGCTAATGCAATTTTGGGTGTGTCACTTGCTTGCGCGCATGCAGTTGCCAAAGCAGAAAATCTTCCACTTTATAAACATATTCGCAAGGTATACAATCTAAAATTAAGAAAATATAAACTTCCTTCTGCAACAATGAATATCATAAATGGCGGGGCGCATGCTGGCTGGAATTTAGATATCCAGGAATTTATGATTGTGCCAAAAGCCAGAACTTTTAAAGAAAAACTTAGGATTGGCGCAGAGATTTTTCATTCTTTAAAATCCGTACTTAAAAAGAAAGGTCAGGCAGTAACAGTTGGAGATGAAGGCGGGTTTGCCCCATCTCTTGGAAGAAACGAAGATGCTTTTAGATTAATTCTTGAAGCAATAAAAAAAGCAGGATATAAATCAAAAAAAGATGTTTATTTGGCAATAGATGCCGCGGCATCAGAATTTTATAAAAAACATATTTATAAAATAGATAAAAAGAAATTAAGCGCTGAAAAATTGATTAATCTTTATAAATTATGGCTGAAAAAATATCCGATTATTTTAATTGAAGATGGTTTGGCAGAAGATGATTGGAAAAATTGGGTTAAACTTACAAAGTCATTAAATAAGAAGGTTTTGCTTGTGGGTGATGATTTGTTTACAACAAGTGTGGCGCGTCTTGAAAAAGGCGTTTTAATTGGCGTGGCAAATACTATCTTGATTAAATTGAATCAAATAGGTACTCTAACAGAGACAATAGACTGCATCAATTTCGCAAGAAAAAATAAGTATAAAGTAATTATTTCGCATCGTTCTGGCGAAACATGCGACACAACAATCGCAGACCTTGCAGTTGCGGTAAATGCAGATTATATTAAAACAGGAAGTTTATCTAGGTCAGAAAGAGTTTCAAAATATAATAGATTATTGGAAATAGAAGAAGAATTATGATTCCAAAACCATTGATGTTAATCATCTTAGATGGATGGGGGATTGCCCCAGATAGCGAGGGTAATGGCATAACACGAGCCAAAACCCCGTTTTTTGATACGTTTGTGAAAAAATATCCTACAACTGCTCTTCACGCGGCAGGACCAGAAGTCGGTCTTCCTTGGGGTATGGTGGGAAATTCAGAAGTCGGTCATATGAATATTGGTTCAGGTTTGGTTTGCTATCAAACTCTTCCGCGAATTAATAAAACAATTGAAGATAAATCATTTTTCAAAAATAAGGCGCTTGTTGGCGCAATGGGGCATGCCAATCAAAATAAATCTACACTTCATCTTTTGGGATTGGCAAGTCCGGGTGGTGTGCATAGTCACATTGATCATTTGTACGCGTTATTAGAATTAGCAAAATCGCAAAAGGTAAAAAATGTTGTTTTGCATATTTTTCTTGATGGACGTGATACTTTATACAACGCAGGTTTGAATTGCGTAAAACAGCTTGAAGAAAGAATCAAAAAAATTAAGGTAGGAAAAATCGCAACTATTTGTGGAAGATTTTATGCAATGGATAGGGATAACAGATGGGATAGAATACAAGCATCTTATCAAGCAATTACAGAAGGTGTTGGCGTGGTAGCCAAAGATTCTATTAAAGCAGTAGAACAATCATACGCAAAAAAGGTTTATGATGAAGAATTTTTGCCAACTGTAGTAAAACACAGAGGAGGACCATTGGTTGTGAAAGATAACGACGCTGTTATCTTTTTTAATTTCCGTCCTGACCGCGCAAGACAGATGACAAAAGCTTTTGTTCTTCCAAAGTTTATGGGATTTAAACGCAAACCAATCAAGAATTTATTTTTTACCACAATGACAGAATATGAACAGAATCTTCCGCTCAAAGTTGCATATCCAGCAAAAGCCATAGAAGCGCCGCTTGCAAGAGTGGTTTCGGACTTGGGTAAAACGCAGTTTCATATTGCAGAAACAGAAAAATACGCGCATGTTACTTTTTTCTTAAACGGAATGACAGAAGATCCATTTCCAGGCGAGGAAAGAGCTATTATTCCTTCTTTAGGTGTCGCGTCTTATGACAAAAAACCAGAGATGTCTGCGGATGAAGTAACAAAAAGAATTATAAAAGAGATTAATAGTGGTAAGCAAGATTTTATTGTTGTGAATTTTGCCAATTCAGATATTGTTGGACACACTGGTTCAATACCAGCAACGAAAAAAGCAGTTGAAACAGTTGATAAATGTTTAAATAAAATTATAGAACTTCTTGTTGTAAAAGGCGGAGCGGCAATTATTACTGCTGATCATGGAAACGCAGAAGAGTTGATAAATCTTCAAACAGGTGAGATGGATAAAGAGCACAGCACCAATCCCGTACCGTTTATTCTTGTTCATCAGGATATTGTCGGACAAAAATTATTTCCTGAAATTCCAGGTGGTGATTTGAGTTTGGCTCAACCAACTGGAATACTCGCAGACATTACACCAACGGTTTTGAGCTTTTTAGGACAAAAACAGGGAGCTGGCATGACAGGTCACCCGCTTATATAAATACAGAATACAGAATTATGAAAAAATTTGGTTCATCAATTGAAAGAGTGGAGGGGGTTAGAGAAGAAGAGAAAAAAAAGGAAATTTTGGAAGTAATGGGGGAGATTTTTGATAGTCAAATTTTTGAGGAATTAAAAGAAAGAGAACGAGAGAAAACACCAGAAGAATTACAGATTATTGACATTGCAAATGATGCTACAAATAAACTACGTGAATATTTTGGTTTGGAAGATTTTGATATTCCTGCTGATAATATCCATGTAATTAAGGAGAAAGTGTGGGAAAATTCGCCGTATAAAAATAAAGCGGCAATTTTTGCGTTAGAAAAACAGTCCGTTGTTATGCGGGAAATTTCTGTGAAATTAGTATTGCTTACTAAGTTGATTCACGAGATGATACATTTTAAATCTTATCATGTATTACAGGAAGAAAAAGAAACAGAAAAAATTAGCCAATATCGTATGGGGTTAGTATGTCAAACAAGAGATGGCAAAACGGAATATCTAAGAAATTTAAATGAAGCTGTTACAGAAATCGCAACAATTCATTTAATGAAAAAAGTAGCCGAGGCAAATCCTATTTTTGATTTTGAAATTAAACAAACCCAAGAGGTTATCGCAAGATACAAGAATGCAAGGAAGCGCGACGGAGAAAATTTATTTACCGAAGATACTTATTACGCAGAAGTTCTGCCAGAAAAAAAAGTAAAAATAATGGTGGAAGATTTTATCTCAAAAGAACAACGTAAAAATTTAAACCTCTTAATTGATAAACTTTTTGAACAAAATCCTGACAAATTTGATTCGCGCGATGAGGTGTTTGATATTTTTGTAAAAGCAATGCTTGATGGAAATATCTTACCTCTTGGCCGGCTTTTGGAAAAAACATTTGGACAGAAAGATTGTCGGCTTATTCTTCGCAAACTGGCGGAATTGGATGCAGATATAGAAAAACAAAGAGAATTTATAGTATCGTTGTAATTTAAAATATGGATATCTATTTTTTTCGTTTAATTAACAATTTAGCTGAAGCAGATTCTGTTTTGGGTCTCATCGGAATTTATTCTACCCGTTATCTTATCTATTTGCTCGCGATTTTGGCGATTGTTTTTTTGATAGTTGTCTTTAAAAAGAAAGAGAGATGGTGGAACACAACAAGAATTTTTTTATCAACGGTTTTTGCATATATTATAAGTCAGCTTATTGGTTTCTTATATTTCCGTCCGCGGCCGTTTGCGCTTTTAGATGGTGTTAATGAACTTATTAAAAAATCACCTTTTGAAAAATCATTTCCATCAGATCATACAACCGGCGCATTTGCCATTGCTTTTGCGGTGTTTTTATTAAATAAAAAGTGGGGGAGTGTGTTTTTGGTTATTGCTTGTTTGATTGGTTTTTCAAGAATTTTCGTTGGTGTGCATTATCCCTTAGATGTTCTCGCAGGAATCCTCGTCGGATTTTTAGGCGCTGTTCTGGCAAGGTGGGTAGTTGGGCTTCTTGACAAAAAACGATAAAAGCGCTAAATTTATATAAAACTAATCCTCAAGAGATAAAAAACAACCCGCCAAAATTTTTCTTCGGAAAAAATTTAGGAGGGTAAAGGAGGGGGCAGATGAAGTGGTTCTTAATTGGGATGCAAAAAGCGCGCATAGATGGTGGTTTTAGATGTTGATAGATATAGTTGAAGATGTTGATAGCTATAAAAGAGAAAAACTTTATAGAGATTATGAGTGGGACGTGCATACTCTTCTTCGGATTGAGGGTCATTTAAGTCATGTGGACCTGTGTGAGTCAGTTGAAAATGTTAAGGTATATGAACGTTTTGTTGAGATTGCAGAAGAGTATATTTTGACTTTATCTGATGAGGGTAAAGAAGCAAGGCGAAAAGGTATGGAAAGATACCGCGCGCAAGTTGTTGCAGATACTTATCGCGCGTTGGAACGAATCTTTGGAATAAAATTATTAGAGGCAGACCGCAAAAAAATTCTTAATGTTGTTTGCAAAATTTATGTGAAGTATTCTGAAAGTTTTCCTCTTTTGGAACCATCCAAAAATCCTTTGCATTTATTGTTTTAAGAATACCCCCCGAATTGAACTGGGTCCCAGTTCATACGTCGGGGGTTTTTTTTACGAGAAGATCGATTCTCCCGTTAAAAATTTAGTTTCAAAATAAGTATAATTCAGTCCAGCCGGACTGAATTATACTTAAATAAAAAAAGAGCCCCGACGCCCCGACTCCGGCGTTTAAGCGCGCGTCGGAGGTTGGGGCGTGGGGGCGGGGTTGTTGGCGGCGGGCTAGTCCTCCCAGTAGGCGAAGGGGTCTTCCCAGTTGGGGTAGTTGGCGTCGAGCCATGTCTTTGCGGTCTTCACGAGCTCACGGTGGATTCGGAAGCGCTCCTTCTTGCCCGAAGCCCGTAGGGCTTCGGTGCAATAGACGAGCTCTCCGTCATCCAGTACGGCGCATCCGTCGGCCACTGCGATAGAGATCAGCCCTTCTCCCTTGAGAACCTCGAGCCCGAAGTCGCTCTCGAGGAGACCGTAGCGCGGCTGGTAGATCAGCATCGCGTTCCGGTCCGCGGCCTTGTAGAAGAGCCGCGCTCGCTCGCGTCCGTGGTTGTCCACGAGCATGGTGAGCCATGGGTGGCTGGTCGGGACCTTCTTCCAGTCGGGCGGGAGCACAACCCAGTCAAACAAGATGTTTGCGGCCGGCTTGCCTTCGTGGAACTTGACGCCGGCGCGCTCTAGGGCTTCGCGAGCACCCTCAGGCTCCATCTTGGCGGGAATCTGAGTACGAAATTTTCCGCCTGTGGACACCTTGTCGTCGACGAACTCTTCCCGATCTCTCCTTTCTCGCCTCAGCGTTGCTTCCTCTCCACCGAAGGTTGTTGCTTCTGCCAAGAAGCATGCCGTTTTGACCATCTCTCTGCTGTCCATCACACACCTCCTTCTGTTATTTCACCACAAAACCATTTTTGTAGTGGTTGAATTGTCAACGTTCAAATATACCATATTTTAGGGATTTTGTCAAGCATAATTTGCTTTTTTGTCTGATAATGTTAAAATATTTTTCGTGTGGTGGGGGTGGCTTAGTGCGGGACTCGGCTCATCTGACTTTTTCTATGTAATTTGCTATACTATAAATAGGTGATGAGCTGGGTTTTCGCACTCAGTTGAGACCAAACAAAAGCTTCGTATTTTTACGAGGTTTTTGTTTTTTTCAACGCGCAGGTCGATCCGCGTGTTGAGATTTCAACACCCCTCACTCTGACTGCCCTCGGGCGTAGCCCTACCCTCGGGTGTAACCCTACGGGTGAACCGGGCGAGCCGGTCAGAAGGATCCCCTCATCTGAGGGGAGCAAATTTTTTGTATTTTTGCTTCTTTCGCGATTTTGCGTTTGCAGGGTTGACAAAATTTTGCATATGTTTTATATTTAAATTAGCACTCGTTTTGGAGGACTGCTAGTTATTTTTTTTCTACCTCAATTATGGTTTTAGGCAATAGAAAAGCTCAATTATTAGAGTATTTAACTCGGGAATATATCCAAACTGCCGAGCCAGTCGGGTCAGGGGTTTTGGTAGATAAATATGATTTAGGAGTTAGCTCTGCAACAATCAGAAACGACTTGGCTGAACTTGAAAAAGAAGGTTTTATATTTCAGCCACACACATCTGCTGGCAGAGTTCCTACAGAAAAAGGATTTTTGTATTTTGTAGATAATTTCATAAAACCCGTAGAGACAAGGCATGCCTCGTCTCTACAAGAATCATCTG
>JAYEKT010000098.1:0-8663 GCA_034716735.1 Patescibacteria group bacterium | reverse complement strand
TTTAAATTTTAGCAAAAATCAAATTCCTGTCTGCCGACAGGCAGGTATCCCCTTCCAGAAAACCTATTGTTATTATACATTAAGAAAAATATTTTTTGAATGGCGTATAACGTTTGCGAGTATCTGATGTTTGGTGGCAGTACAATTTGGAGCGAAGCGACATACCGCCACCAAACTTGGGAGAGCGAACGGAGCAATAGCGGAGTGAGAGTGCAACGTGCCTTTAGCGTATTTTTGAAAAAATTTATCTTTATTATTCTTTTGTTGTTGGGCTTTTATCATTTCTTATTTTTGATTTTTTTGTTTTGGATTTTAGGCAGAAGGGTTAAGGGCAAATGCCCAAAGCCCAAACACTTCTTATTCTTTCAGTTTTTTTATACTGGCAGAACCTTCAATCTTTAAATTGTCTTTGTCTTTTTCTGACCATTTAAATTTAATTTCACTATTCAAATTGTCAGAGTCAAAAACTACATTTTGTTGCATTTTTTCTTGAGATGGAATTGCGTTATAAATAGTTTTTGAAGCTTGCAAATCTGGCAAAGCAAACACGCTCTCAAAAGACAAACAAAGTTTTTTGTCCTCTAAAATTATAAGCATTGTTGCCTTGTCGTTTATTCCTTTTTCAATTTTTCCTTGATCGCTATTAAGTTCTATTTCATTAATTTTAAATTCATCTAAAACACCAATACATCTTGGTTTACCTAATTGTTCTACTACTTGATTGGACTCTTCATCGCTTAAATTAACACCTAAACCATCTACAAGTGATGCAATATCACCAGTTTCCGAATTTAAAATAGAATTTAAATCGGCTAAAAATTCTAGATGAGCATCTATCTTATAATTATGACTTTCTACTTGAGCAGAGATTTTTACATCAATTAAAATTGTATGACTTGGGTCAATATCTTCCTTTACTTCTTCATTTGTTTGATTTATACCAGCAAGCCCGTCAGAATAAGCATTCTGTAAATCTTTCATAGCATCTCCAATTGAACCAAAATCTATTCCAGATGGATTATTTTTAGACATAGTAGAATATCAAATAAAGAATTACTGAGAGTTTACACTCATTTTGCATGTTGTCTGTAACGCACTTTGTGAAATCATATCGCAAATAGAAATATCTGAAGTTGCCGAAGCAATAGTTTGATAGCAACCGTCTTTAAACATGCTGTTATTTACTTTATTACACGGATCAACTTTCTTAGTTTTTTCTGCCAAAGCAACATAACAAGCGTCTTGAGTGGTTTCAGAAACTATATTATCGCAAACTGTGTAATCTGATTTTTGTTCAGCTACTGACATATTACATGAATCTTTTAGAGTAGAATCTTTAACTTTGTTCGCACAAATACACTCTTGAACTTTATCAGCAGCTAGCTCTGCATAACAGCCATCTTTATATTGTCCGTTTAATTCTTCACATTCCAAATTTGTCCAATTTTCATCACAAACATTTTTTGTATTAGAGTTGTTTGTATTTGGTTTTGCCATTTCATAATCATCACCAATAACTTCTCCCTCGGGAACACCGTTGGAAATACTACCTACCCCAGCACTTTCGTTTTCATCTAATCCGTCTGGATTTGGTTCTGATCCATCCTGATCCATGTTGTTCAAATTTACATTTCCTTGCTTATCGTATTGATCAACTGCTTTTTTGCAGGTTGATAAACATAATGTTTTTTGCTCTCCTGATAAGTTTTTACAGGCTTTTTCGCAATCATTTTGTTTTGAGCTTTTACCACAACCTGCCAAGGTGATAGCAGATACAAGCAAGAAACTCGTAAGAATAAGTGTCTTTTTCATGATTCTTTTAGTTAATGAATTAAAATTAATTATTTTAATAATAGCAATTTGCTATTATTTTGCAATATAGATATTTATTTTTTGCGGAGGTACAGAGCAAAAAATAAATATCTTGTTCCCTCAATAAATAAAGCAAAAATCAAATTCTTGTCTGCCAACAGGCAGGTATTCCCTTTCAGAAAACCTATTGTCATTATACATTAAGAAAAATATTTTTTGAATGGCGTATAACGTTCGCGAGTATGCGACGTTTTTCGTAGCAACAGCAAGGAAGAATATGACATAGCCCTTGCAGATATCGGCTATTAGATGACCCGACAACTAAAAAGAGAAGAGCATAGAGTAGCACAAAACATAGCGTCCCCTTGAGTAATTTTTTGGGCGTTCAATCTAATGAGCGAATGCGATACATAAATAAAAAGAATTAGGGCAAGATTCAATTATCTAGCAATCCTCCCCATTCAACAACAGTAAATCCAGTTCTTTGTGGAGTTTTAATTGTTGGTTCTTTCATTTCATTTTTTTCTGAATGAGGTTTAAAGTAGAAATTCAATCTAATCATGGTATCTGGTTTAGGATTGATTATTAGGTTCATATTTTCTTCTAGGAATTGATCTTCGAGAATCTTTACTTCATAATAATTTGCTTCTGTTAATTCTTCCATCCAATATTCTTTGAATTGAACAAGCTCTTTATCATTTAATCCTAATTTCGGTAAAGTTTCATCAAACCATTCATCAAGATTTGAGAATGCAATAATCCAGCCTTCATCAGGAAGTTGAAGATTTGTTAATTGTGCTTCATAGAACAAATAATCATATTCTTTATCAATCAAGCCGTTTGATTCTGCTGTAACTTTCCAGCCAGTTAAGTAATTTGGTTCTGCTTCTGTAATGTGTCCATTTACATAAACTTTAACTTCAATTTCAGAAGTTTCAGTGGGATATAAATATACTGCTGGTTTTTTAACTCCCGGTGGAAAATTTGGAAAATCTGGCGTAACACAAATACTTGTTATTGCATCAATTAACTCTCCAGCACAATTATACTTTTTTATTGAATCTTCAGTTAATCCATCAATTGCGAGTTGTTTTGCCTCTTCTGCGGAATTGACGGTACATATTACTTCTTTAGATTCTATCTTGTTAAGATTGTTTACTATCTGAGGACAGGTTTTTGAAATTGAGCCAACAATTGATTTAGTCATTGGCTGTTCTTTTTTTATTTCTTTTAAGTCAATGATTTTCATAGATACTTTGAATTGATTGCTGGTTGGTTTTACTTTAACCTCACTTTTTTCAATTAAAGATAAAGATTGAATTTCTTCTGTGATAACAACTTTTGCAGAATTCCCATTTGAAGACTGCCGATACAAACAATCATAATCTTCGTTACAATTGACAATATCAGAATCGTTAAATGATATTTGAGTACATCCAGCGAGAATTACAATTCCGATTAACATTGAAAAAATGATTATTTTGTTCATAATAATATTACTTAGATTAGTTGATATATAAATATAGCGATTGCTTCAAATTAAATTGAACCTTGTCCTTTTACATTATAGCCCAAAAAATTATTTCGCATAATGGCTCGGCATATCTAATGTTTACTTACATTCCTTATTTTATCAATTTAATCCATGAAAGCAAATATGGAGTGAGCGAGGGCACGAGTGAGCCAGATATATTGTGTTAGGCGAGAGTGAGCAACGTTTACAGAGTGAGAGTGCAACGTGGCTTTAGCGTACATTTTTTTATCTTTTTTATACATTATCATTTCCCGATTTGCTTTTATCATTATTCGCAAAACAAAATTTTTCTGTTTTGGATTTTAGGCAGAGGGATTAGAGGTTAATGGCCAAAATCTAAAACTACTTATTGGTTTTCTTCTTTTTTACAAGCATTCATAATTTTACTTATCATATCGCTTGTTTTTGTAAATACTTCATAATTTGGAAACCTCAACACAGTCCATTGTTTCTTTTCTAAATATTCATCTCTTTCAATATCTTCAATAACTGGTAATCCATTAATTATGTTATGTGTACCAAAACCATCACATTCAATATCAATTTTTTTAGCATCACTAATCAAAGCAAAATCCAATGTATAACGCTTTTCTACATATTTGGGTATCAACTTGTAACCCATAGATTCAAAATCTTGTTTTTGTAACTCTTGATAAAGATATTGTTCAGCCTGTGTCTCAAAATTACCTGAAAAATATTGTTTCTCAAATTCTTCTTCTTTTTTAATTTGTTCATAATTTTTAGCTATCTTTTTTAGGATACCTTCTCTTTTAAGACAAAACTGTTTATCGCCCACTATATAAAGTAAATATTTCGCACGAGACAATGCAACATTTAATATTTGAGGATTTGCATTATACCAACGATCACTGCTTCCATTTCCTTTTAAGGAAAGAATGACCGAAAAAATCATAATATCCTTTTCTGAACCTTGAAATTTATGAGCAGTTAAAACTTTTACATCATGCCTCTGCAAAATCTCGGTAGACGTTGAATCAGTAACAATTTGTTGAATTTGTTTTTGCTGTCGAGAATACGGAGTAACAATTCCAATAGTTAGATTTGTATTTTTAATATGTTGTAAAATATTTTGAAACACTTCATTAACTTTTTGTGCCTCCTCTTTATTCATTCTACTACCACTTGGTGGTTTGAATGTTGTACCAATACAATCTTCCCACTGTATACCTAAAGGTAAGCTATTTGGCCAAACAGAGTAATTTAAGTTCGAAGAAACTGTTAATTGTCCGCCGTAAAAAACTTTATTACAAAGATTAATAATTTGATCATCTGAACGATAATGCTTTGCTAATAATATTGGCGGTTTATTTAAAAAAGATTCAGCACATCTATATAACGATACATCATAATATCTAATCTTTGATGGATATAAAGCTTTTTTGTCGTACAAATCGTGTATTTTAGCAATTTCTTTATCAATGTCTTTTGTTATTCCTGCAATATGAGAAAGTTGCATTGGATCTCCTACAATTACCGCATTCTTAGCTCTATAAAGTGCAGGAGCGGCTGACGGTAAATCTATTTGAGATGACTCATCAAAAATAACATAATCAAATATTCCAGCCTTTAACGGAAAGGTTCTATTCAATGATTTAAGAGTTGATGACCATATTTTCAATACTTCTAGTGCTTTTTTAAAAGAGTGTTCAGAAATATCCTCATGAAATCTTGTCTTTTCTACCTCGTTTAGAAAATCTTTAGCCTTGTTCGATGATCCCCATTTATTTAACATCTTCTTTGTATAGATACTCTTTACATAATCCCTTGATAGTTGAAAAAAATCTTTTTCCATTTGTTTAATTTGTCTTTCTACGGCAATTTTTAACGGCATTTTTTTTAATCGCCAAGTAAAAAATTTTAGCTTTAAGAAGGTAATTGTACCTTTCTTTAACTTTTGAATTTCAATTAACTCCATTACTTTTTTTTCCAGTTCATCAATTTTCAATATTGCTTTTTTAAGATAAATTATTTTACTCCATAAAACATCTATTCGTTTAATTGAGGCAGAAGTTGTATGTTTCTTTTGGGAATCAAGAGAAAGCTCATTAAATTTTTGAAGCAATCCTTGTCTTAATTCTTTTTTTCCAGTACGAAGTAATAAGTTCTTAAAATTATCATTTAATTTTTCGTTTACAACATCTACTGCCTCATTAGTATGACTTACGAACAAAACAGTTTTATCATTTAAAAATAAATTAATTAGTAAATCCATTATAAATTGACTCTTTCCTGTCCCTGGAGGACCAGTAATCACTGACAGTTTATTTTCAAGTACCCCTTGTAATGCATCAATTTGATAGTCATTAAGCGGAAAAGGTAAAATTGGTGTCTTGTCAAAAGATGCGTTTGCTGTTGTATTACCATTTTTTATAAATGACAGTGCGGTTTCTTCAATATCGTTTTTAGATTGCAAATTGATTAAATCTTTTATCAAACTCATGTTAAAGAGTGTATTCTCTCCAGAGAAAAGAATACTTTTATTATAGAGTCCGATCTGAGTATTTTTAGAAAATTTTTGATTGTTCGTTAAAGCTTTTGGATTAATTTCTTCGTTTATCGAAAAATTAGTTTCTTCCAAAAGAATATCTAAACATTTTTTGGCAATAATTTCAGAATTAGAGATATCACCTTTAAAGATTTTTTCAAATTCTTGATTTATTTCCGCTATTTCTTCTGTTCTTAGCCCAATTTTTCCCAATGCCTGTATTCCACAATTTGGAATTGTTTCATCTTTAAAAAAAGAAATTCCTTGTTCATTTTTATTGAATCCAAGTTTAATTACAAACAATGGAGCAACATATTGTTTTTGTGTTCTTCCATCAAAATAAAATAATAATGGATAGCCATAATAAATTTCTTCATTTTTAATGCGTGATCTATTTAAAAAATCCAAAATTTTTGAATTTTTTATATTTATTTCCGACTCTGTTCTGTTAAAAATGAAAGGATCGTATTCAAATGGATATAGTACTGCTTTTGTTCTAACATTGATTGAAATCTCTTTTGCTAAAACATCTTCATACTTTATACAGTCTAACCAATACCCGATAATTTTGTTTAGTGTACTCATAATCAAATTATATATTAAATCATTTTCGGAACAAAGCGCCTGCCTACACTGCCTGCCGGTAAGCAGGGTAGGCAGGAAGAAGGCTCCTTATCCCCCTCTTTCTACTTTAGCAAAAATCAAACGCCTGTCTGCCGACAGGCAGGTATCCCCTTTCAGAAAACCTATTGTCATTATACATTAAGAAAAATATTTTTGAATGGCGTATAACGTTTAAGAATATGAGAAGTTTCTGAACCAGATATACCGTATTATACGATATAATTTTTTAAACGAGTGAGGGTCGTAGAAAACTGAAATGAAATGTAAGTTTTATATGACCGGACGAGTACAGAAAATATGTTTGTTTCATATTTTTCTTTTCTCAAACTACTTTTTTCTGTTTCTAACTTTCGTAAAATCAGTTTTTTCTATTTTAAAAATGAAAGAGGGGCTGGGGGGTGAATGTCCCAAATCCAAGACTCCTTATTTATAATCTTATTAGTATTCCACTAATTGCATTGAGAATAGACACAACTAATGCAACAACAGCAATAATTTTGTATTTTTTATTTTCTGACGGAAAGTATTCTGCAAATTTTAAAGCAGCGAAGCCTGTCAAAATTCCAAGGGGTGGCAATAGCCAAGTTAGAATATTTGACCAAACAATCCATTTAATTAAATTTACATTCACTTTTCCACGCTTCATGTACCACTTTGGAAACCATTCCCCCAAAGCCCACGCTCCGATAAAAAGAAACGTAACAAATCCAAGGAACCTACCAATAACAAAAGCAACAATAAAAAATACAACCGAAATAATAGCTCCAAAAATGTTTGTTTTTTGTTCTGGCTCGGCAATTACAATCTCGTCATTTTTTTGAGGATTTTTTATAGTTATCGATTTTGCTAATTCAGTACCACATGACGAGCAAAACTTTGAGCTTGGATTTATTTTGTTACCACAATTTTCGCAATACATAATTTTATTGGCAATCATATTTTGTGAAGGTTATAAAATATCGCTCTCCAGTATCAACAGTATATGAGTATTCCATATTTATTTCGTAATCAAGGAGATTTTTCGTGTCTGCGTTCCCACAAATATCAGAAATTAAAAAATTCTTTAAATAAGCGTTTGAAAGACTGCTCGCATCAACACCTGACAGAATATAGTGATAGCGGATTGCATTCGGTTGAGCTGAAATATCAACAAGTTTTGTTACTTCATCAAGTTGACTTGGTAAAGTCATTTCGGCTTTTATTTCTCTAACTGTTTCATTGATTAAATCCACCTTTGAGTAATTATCATTGCTCACTTGCGATAAACTATCATTTGTTCCTTGATAGACAGGAGAAGATAAATCAATTCCTATAGCCACAAAAAACAATAATACGGTGGCTATTGAAAAAAATATCCAACCTTTTTTGTCTAACTTGTATTTAGGGTTTGTAAGCGTAGAAGTAAATTTTTCACTTTTCATTGCTTTGCGAATTTTGACTAAAGAAGAAATAAGATATGCTACAATGAGGAAGAATAAGATACCAACGCGACCACCCATCGAAAGAACCCAAACTAAAAGTAATAAAGAAAGTCCCAAAAGAATCTGCAAATACAGGTTTATATTTCTATCTACCAATCCGCGAATGCGATTGCCGAAAATAATAAAAATACTAGCCACAACAACTATCAAAAAAGTTCCTGAAAGATCGCTGGCTGGAAGGCCTGATTCGCCAAAATTTTTATCTAATACACTCCAAAGGTAAATTCCAATATTAAGAATTATTGTAAGCCAGCCAATAGCATAAACAGAATTACCAGTATTTTTCAAACTCTTTTTTATTTTTTCAACATCAATGTTAGAAGGACTTTTTGTTTTTTCCATTTTGACCGACTTCCCACATTTTTTGCAGAATTTATCATCTTCTCTAATTTTTGTGCCACAATTTGGACAAAACATAGTTTTAATATTTAGTTAATTATTTTTTTAAATACTTTGTCCCCCTTATAAATAAAAGAAAGAAATTTTAAAACTTTTCATTATTTCGTACAACATCAAGGATATACGAAGTTTTTCTGGAACGAAGTAGAAGGAAAATTTGTGTGGAGGCCGAGCCGAGGGCTGAACCGTATATCCATTGTTATACGCCCCGACGACTGAAAATCAGAGTAGGCCAGCAACTGTTATTTTTAAAACTTCACAGGTGACAATCCATATAATATATTAAACATTAAGTTATGATTACAAG
>JAYEKT010000097.1:0-1950 GCA_034716735.1 Patescibacteria group bacterium | reverse complement strand
ATGATTTCTAATCCTGCAATAAAATTTCCAGCGCTTTGCTTAGTTGTTTCTGGCGGACATACACAATTGGTTTTAGTTAAAGATTTTGGGAAATATAAAATTATTGGCGAAACATTAGATGATGCAGTAGGGGAATGTTTTGATAAAGTTGCAAAAATTTTGGGGCTTGGATATCCGGGTGGACCAATCATATCTAAAATTGCAAAAAAAGGAAATCCATCTGCTTACAATCTCCCGCGCCCAATGATGAAACATGATAATTTTAATTTTAGTTTTTCAGGATTGAAAACCGCTGTTCTGTATTTAGTAAAAAAGCTTGCCCTGAGCGAGGTCGAACGGGTTAAATTAAAATCATCTGTTATTGCAGATGTTGCCGCGAGTTTTCAGCAAGCGGCAGTAGATGTGTTGGTTGATAAAACAATCCGCGCGACAAAAGAACACAAAGTAAAAACAATAATGCTTGCTGGTGGAGTTTCGGCAAATCAAAAATTGCGTGAGCAATTAAAATTATCCAGTCCAGTAGAATGTATCTTACCAGATATGGAATATACAACAGACAATGCCGCAATGATTGCAGTAGCAGGATATTATGGTGCAAAAGCGAAAAAATTTGTAAAATGGGACAAGATAGATATTAATCCAAATTTGAGAATATGAAAAAAGTTTTAAAAAACGAAAAAGAAACACTAAGGTTTGCAGAAAAATTTGCCAAGAAATTAAAAGGTGGCGAGGTGATTGCATTGATTGGCGAACTTGGCGCTGGTAAAACAGTTTTTACAAAAGGTTTGGCAAAAGGTCTTGGAATTGATGATATTGTTTCAAGTCCAACTTTTTTATTAATGAAATGCTATAAACTTGGGAACGGGGTTTCCAAGTGGAAACCCCGTTCCCAAGTTAAGCGCCTCTGTCACATAGATGCATATCGTTTAGAATCCGCGGATGAACTTGAGGATATTGGCGTGATGGAACATTTAGGGAAGAAAAAAACTATTACCGTAATAGAATGGGCAGACAGAGTTGAAGAATTATTTAAAAATATCAAGCACATCAAAATAAAATTAGAACACGGGAAGAAAGAGGGGGAGAGAATTATAGAAATTTTCAATTTCTGATATTTATATAGTTGATAGTTGACAGTTAACTGTCAACTATGCTATATTATATATATGAGAACAAATACAGCAGACAAAATAATAAAATACATCAAAAATAAAAAACAAACGAGCGCTGATGCGCTGGCAAACTATTTGGGTATTTCTCGGCAAGCGCTTTATAAACAACTAACCAAGCTTTTGAATGAAGACAGGATTTATAAAATTGGCCGGCCACCGAAAGTTTTTTATCTGATAAAAAAAAGCGCGAAACAGTCGCGCGATATTAAAATTGATAAGAATTCAAAAAAAGTAATTAATGAAAATTTTTTTATTATTACGCCATCAGGACAAAGGAAAGAAGGCATCGGCGGTTTTGTCTATTGGTGCGAGAAACATAATCAACCACTCGAAAAAACTGCTAAAGAATATATCATTACCTTGCGAAAATACAAGAAATTTAAAAAGAATGGACTTATTGATGGGATGTATAAAATCAAGCAAACACTTCAAAAGGTTTTTTTGGACAAACTTTTTTATCTTGATTTTTATAGTATTGAACGGTTTGGTAAAACAAAGCTCGGACAATTTTTGCTTTATGCTAAACAGAGCCAGGACAAGAAAATTATTAACGAACTTGTCGGTTTTATTAAACCGTCTATTGATATTTTGATTAAGAAATATAAGATAGATGGTGTGGGTTTTATACCTCCAACAGTGAAAAGAGAAGTACAATTTATGAAAGAGTTTGAAAAAAAGCTTAATCTTTCCACCAAAAAAATATCTATTACAAAAATAAAAACAGAGATTATTGTCCCACAAAAAACACTAAGCGGTTTGAGTGATAGAATAGAAAATG
>JAYEKT010000096.1:0-1950 GCA_034716735.1 Patescibacteria group bacterium | reverse complement strand
CACTAACCCGCTTTGAGAATCTCTCTTATGTAAAATAAGAGGGATTTTTAATTCTGACGTTAATTTTATCCACAATTCTATTGACAAATGTATTACAAATGTATTACAATACAAATATAATAAATAAATAAAAAAATTATGCGTCAAATATTAAGCTTATCTCTTCCGCAAAAAGAAGTTAAAAACATCAAAACATTATCCAAAAAAAGAGGATTTAATTCTGTTAGTGCTTATCTTAGATACTTGTTTGAATTAGATAAGAGCGATTTAATATCCGAAGAAGAACTTTTGAAAGATATTGAAGATGCTCGAAAAGAATATAAAGCAGGCAAGGCTGTTAAATTTAACTCCTTGGCCGAACTTTTATGATTATACGAAACGTTTACCATTCTAAAAAATTCAAGAAAGAATTCAAAAAACTTCCAGATAAAATAATAAAATTCGCAATAAAAAAAGAAAAACTGTTTAGAGATAACCCGCTTCATCCGTCATTACGGCTTCACGAATTAAAGGGAAAGCTAAGAAGAGTTTGGTCTATTTCTATAACAATGAATTATAAAATTATTTTTGAACGAGAAAAAAATGGCGATATTTTATTTATTTCTATTGGCAAACATGATATTTATAAGTATTTATAAGCAACATAGTTGTTTACCCTCACCACAATTCGAACGTTCTCCCTGCGGGAGATAGGCGTACACCAACCCGCTTTTTTGAAAAGATTTACGCAAGTAGTTTTTTTTTGGATTTACCCAATTAAATTCGCGTAACTAAGTTGACAAATACATAATTCTGTCCTAATATAAAAACAGATTTTGTTCATTAAAAAAACAAGCGAAGCACAGTCCCTCACACGCAAGCGTGTGAAGTGGATAAAAAAACGAAAAGGAGGATGCCATGAGTTATATAGAAAACCCCAAGACAAAAGATAGTGGTGTTTTGTGCGCTATTCCACAAAAAGGTGTTTGTCCAGTAGGATGTGATGATTGTTTTTTCCAATCGGGTAGATCTTTTCTAGAACCGCTTAATGAAAATCTTCCTAATATGCCCAGTGCAGAAGAGGCGACAGGATGTGTAGTTAGATTAAATGACGGCAATGACAGCAATAATCAACGCGAACTTGTAATGGCTGCGACTGTGCCATTTACCCACAAATTCTATAATACTTCCATGCCTCGTGATTTAGAAGGATTTGATGCTCCTGTGGTTCTGACTGTCAACCCAGGGAAAAAGACAGACAGGTCAGCGCATCTGCTTGACCCAATTCCGAAAAATCTTATGTTTGTCAGAGTAAGAGTTAATACATGGAACATAGAACTCGTTGATAAAGTTGTTGCGCATTATGCCACTAAAAAAATTCCAGTTATCTTGACCTTTATGGCCTACTATACGGAGAATGTGCCAGAGGGACATGAAATAAACTATTCCTATCGCAAACGCACTCTCAATTCCTATTGGGTAATTACTCCTGAAGCGTGGGATATGGTTTTAGCTCGTTATAAATACAACCCATGGGTTTATCCCTGTGGCAAAACCGCTAATGATTTTAAATGTCATCGTTGTGGCAACTGCTTACGCGAATATTTCCATACGATGGAAAAAATGAAGAGAGGATAAAAGTAAAACCGCTAAGTTCGTCCAGCGGTTTTTTAATAACCAAAAAACACCAACCTCGGTTGGTGTTTTTTATTTTTGCGTAGTTTCGCGTATTGACAACTTAAAAGTGATAGTCCTATATCCCGATAAAATCGGGATTCGACACTTGAATGTTAAACAGTTAGACGGGAAGTCCAAATTTAACATCCTTAATTTCTGCATTACTGCAGAATAACTCCTAGAAAGGAGGTGATCCATCCACAGCTTCCGCTACGGATGCCTTGTTACGACTTCGCCCCTATCATCAAGTTTACCTTAGACCCTCCTATTGCGGGAGGGGTTTCGGGTACCCTC
>JAYEKT010000095.1:0-1968 GCA_034716735.1 Patescibacteria group bacterium | reverse complement strand
CACCTCCAATTTTGCATACACATTATCATGCAAATAATGTGTATGCAAGCAAAAAACTGTAAGGCTAACGTTAAAGATTATAAACGGAGTGAAGCTTGTATTCATTCCGCTTATCCCGCAGCGGGATTGGACTGAGCCGCGTTTATGCGTTAGGGGGTTTTAATCCGGTTCCTCTTTTTGTCACCTAAGGTTCAGAGGCATTGTTTTCAGGGTTTGAATGGCACTTAAACGACCCTTTTGATATGAGAATTGAAGGTTTAAGCCTTAAAAAATTGGAAAAAACCGATCATATTATAAATATATCAAAAGCTTGGTACGACCCGAATTTAATCCTTAGAGGTTACAGACTACCTATTCAATAGTCGAAGTGATTTCAAAATATATTTTTCATCTATTAGTTTATCATTGGCATATTTATATAAAATGCTTGAAATAAACGTCTGGTATGGCAAACCTTCTTCTTGAGCTTTCCTCTTGATGGCTGCTAAGGTTTGGTTGTTTAAGCGAAGAGTAATTCTATTTTTCTCATTTGCTTTTGAGATAATTCTTGCAACCCTTTGCTTTGTTTTCTTAGATGCTTTTACGAATTGTTCTGCATTCTTCTCAATTCCTTTTTCAAAACTATCTAATTTTATTTCATTCATAACAAATCACCATATATTTTATTAAATTTTCTACTGGGATATGCTGTCTTTAAAATGATATTCTCATTCTCATCAATTATAAATGGCACAGCATAAATATAATCCTTCAAACAAATAATGAATATCAATTGGTCTTTTCTATTTGTATTTTCTAAAATATCTAAATACTCTTTTCGTAAGATTATTTCAGAAATTTCATCAAATGAAATATTCCTTTCTGTGATTAATTTATTATTCTTATCTTCATCCCAGTAAATCATAGTTAAATATTACACCATTAGATGCACATTGTCAATACTTTTACGCTTATATATGACTCTGGTGATTTAGTCTGTTTTGTGTAATTCAATGGATAATCAAATATTTTGATGTGTACAAAGTATATTTTATGCAATTTTATGTAAAAATATAAACCACGAGAGATTAAATAAACCCTAACGTTGCAAAAGTCGAGGGTGCTGCATATCCGAGGCGTCACAGGGTGAAGCCGTAGTACTTTACTGCGAACCCTTGACAACCCTCCAGAGGCGGGCAGGCGCCGGAGATGCGGTGCCCTCGGCTTTCCCGCCTGTCGGGGCGTAGCTTTAGCGAAGACCGAAAGGGTAAACAACACGGCGATGTTGAGGGCCTTGCTCGAATTCACAAATAGTGATGTCCTACGATGCCTGTGAAAACGTGCCGAAACCTTGAAGTATAAAGGCTTTTAATAATATTAAGACGTGTTGTTTATGCAACTATAGGGTAAACAGAGTCATGTACCAATAAGAGATTTAAAAGTATCCACAAATCAAAATGACTTAACTAAGAGAACTGATATGATGCAGAAAGTAAATAAAATTTTCACAGTAGTATAACGGCGGAACGACAAGGTCACTTGCCGTTCTTGAGGGCAGCGGAGCACCGGTCTGGTGCACTGATATGTTGTGTAGGGTTTTTGATTTATTGGCTTAACTTGGAACTGGCAATCCTATTGAGGCTCACACCAAATTCAGCGGCCTGAAGAGCAAGTAGTCGATGGACATCCGGCGGTATTCGGACCATAAATTTACCACTATAAGACCTGCATGCAATAGGCTCGGGGACAGTCTCCCCGGTTGAATCCATGTCCTTTACAACATCAGCAACCAATTTTCGGATACCTTTCAAAGCAGTTTCCGGTGTAAGAGCCAGCCAACTTAAGCTCGGAAACTCCGCACATAAACCTACATACTCATTATCATCTTCAGACCAGGTTACACGGTATGTATATCGATCATTTTTTAATGCCATGGCCAACCTCCAACTTTTCAAAGGCCAAAAGCACCTGTTTTACTTGGTATGCCTT
>JAYEKT010000094.1:0-2001 GCA_034716735.1 Patescibacteria group bacterium | reverse complement strand
CAAGAAAAAAGGACAGTGAAAATTGATTATAGTAAAGGATTTAATTTAGAAGCGTTATCATGAAAATTTTAGCAGTCATCATGGCGCGTGGTGGTTCCAAGGGTCTTCCGGGCAAAAATATCAAGCCGATGCTTGGTAAACCACTTATTGCTTATATAATAGAAGAAGCAAAAAAATCTAAATATATTGAAAGAGTGATTTTATCTACTGATGATGATGCAATTGCCGGAGTTGGCAAACAGTATGGCACCGAAGTTTTATTCAAACGTCCAGCAGAACTTGCATCAGATACTGCTACAGAATTACCAGTTGTTCAGCATGCTTTAAAATGGCTGGAAGATAATGATGGATACAAACCAGATATTATTGTTCGTCTTGTGCCAACATCACCGCTTAGCAAAGCCGAGTATATAGACAAAGGAATAAAATTAATGTTAGACAATCCAGATGCCGAAGGTGTTCGTTCTGTTGTAAAATCACCAAGTCACCCGCTCAAATGCTGGAGATTAGAGGGAGATAATTTAATCTCATTTATACCAAAAGAAGTTTATGGTTTTAAAGAACCATATATTATGCCTCGCCAGGTTTTGCCAAAGGCGTTTGTAAACAACGGCGCAGTTGACGTGCTTAAATACGATACAATAATGAATAAAAATTCATGGCTTGGTGACAAAATCTACGGTTTTGAAATGCCAGAAGAAAATTCTGTAAACATTGATAATGAATTTGATTTTATGATGGCAAAACGAATCTTAAAAAGAGAACATGAAACATAATCAACTTCCAACAATTCAAATTGGCCAAGTTAAATTTGGCCCGAATGAGCCAGTGGTTGTAATTGCCGAAGGGTGTGATAATCACAATGGTTCTGTATCACGCGCTAAAGAAATGGCGCATGCGGCAAAAGATGCCGGCGCGCAAATGATTAAATTTCAATTACATCTTCCAGATGAGGAAATGGACAGAGAAGGTATGCGCCAGACATCGTCTGAAATGTTTTCAAAATTTGGCGATCTTTATGGATTTATTGAACAAAATCTTTTAAGTGTTGAAGGACATGCAGAAGTGATTGAATATTGCGAAAAAATCGGTATTCAGTATTTTTGTACACCGTTTTCTTTGAAAGCGGCACAGATTTTAAATGAATTAGGGGTTGGTGGATTTAAAATCGGTTCTGGTGAAACAGAGGATTTGCCAATGATTGAAGAAATGGCAAAGATGAATAAGCCGATGATGATTTCAACAGGAATGACTGAATTAGATGAAATTGATTTAACTGTTAATGCGGTTAATTCCTACAATACCCCGCTTTTATTAGCGCATTGTATTTCAAATTACGCGCAGAATAGTTTATCTCAACTAAAACTCGGAACACTTCGGATGCTTGAAGAAAGATATGGTGTTTTGATTGGTTTTTCAGACCACACTCCACCCGAGGGCATTGCAACTAACAGTGGACGCCGAATTAGCGAGGAAACATTAATGTGGTCGGTAATTGGAAACGGCGCATGTTTTGTGGAAAAACATTTTACTCTTGACAGAACCACGCCAGACGCAGATAGTAGTTTTTCGCATGATCCAAACACCTTGCGTAATCTTGTGCAATACGTTCGCGATGCAAAATCAGCGTTAATTGCTGAACGTAAAGTTTTTGAAGATGAAAAGGCAGTGCATATTTGGGCAAAGAGAAGTATGTTTGCCGCAAAAGATATTCCTGCAGGCGTTGCAATTACACGCGACATGTTAATATCAAAACGTCCTGGAACAGGAATCCGCTCAAAATATTATAAAGAAATAGTGCTGGGCAAAACAGCCCGCGCAAATATCTCGGCAGGTAGTATGTTGAAAAGAGAAGATTTGATATAATGGGGTATATTATGCCAAAAACTCACATCATCATCTTAGCTGGCGGTAAGGGAACACGGATGAATGCCGACTTCCCAAAGGTGCTTTTTAAAATTAAAGAAAAGCCGATGATTGGGTATCTTTTAGAAAAAGTAG
>JAYEKT010000093.1:0-8939 GCA_034716735.1 Patescibacteria group bacterium | reverse complement strand
CTTCTATTTCATCGCCAGGTTTAACGTCTGCAAGACCTGGGTCATCAGACAATTCTCTCCCGCGAACTATGCCAGTTCTAAAACCTTCAATATCAATTCTTATTTCACGTTTTGTAACAGAAACTACCTTACCCTTAACAATTTCACCAGCAGATGGGATATCAAGGTAAGTTTTATTAGAAAGTAATTGTTTAAGTTTACTTTCTTCGTTTTTATCTTTCTGGTTCCCCGCCTCTGCGGGGACAAGTTTTTTCTCTTCTGTTGCCATATTTAGGTATAAAAAAAATAGATTAACTCGTTTCGATTGTGTCGGAACAAGCGCCCACAGCGGAGCTATAAATTAAAATCTTTAATTATTAACATCTTAATATATATTGAGATTTTTTGCAAGGGTTTTAATAAAAAAACCCCGAACTTTCGTTCGGGGGAGAATTTTTAATTCTTATCTTTGACGAGTTCAACAACTCTTTTTAAGGCGACCCAAAGCGCGTCCTTAAAAATAAAATTATCAATAATTTCTTTGTTGTTAATTTTTAATAGCGCTTCTAAAATAACATTGTATTTATATGGTGGCGGTTCAAACACTCCCGACTCTGCTTTTCCACAAATGAGACAAACTCTTCTGGGAAAAAGAGAAGTCTCATAAATACCATAATTTAAATCGTATCCTGTAAATTGTATTGCTAATTTATGAGTACATTCATTGCGGAGCCGTTTGATTAGCTGACTTTTTTCTTTTCGCAATTCTTCCTGCATACGAATAGTAATGTCTTTTGATTTTAATTGTCTTACAATTTCTACTATCCTGTGTCTTGATTCGAAAACACCTTTTAAACTAGCTTCATCTTTGAACAATTTTTCCAAGAATTCATCTATTTCTTTTTGGCGCAATGCTTTTTGGGCTTGGAATAAATCAGAATTTTTTAATCTGTACAATTCTCGTCTTAATGTTTCATATCTTTTTCCTATTTTTTTTATTGCTTTTTTCAGTTCTGCAATACCCATCTGCTGATATTGCTGAAATGCTTTCTCGCTCATTTCTCACACCCCTTTCTCACACCCCTTTCTCTCTTCGTTTTTTATTCGTATGTGATATTTTTGTAGCAGGGTTTTGCCTCGCAAGGCAAATAACTTGTTAAGGTTCTTTTGAGTAGAGATTATCAGTTAAATTATAAGTTGTCAAGTATTGACACCTATCGGTATTTGTATTAAAATAGAGACATATGAAGAAAGTTTTAAAGAAAAAAGTTTATCAATACACAGCTATATTTGAACTTGATGAAAAATCAGGAGGATATGCCGTTACCATTCCTTCTTTACCGGGTTGTATTAGTGAAGGAGATACTTTTGAAAAAGCTTTGGAAAATATAGAAGAAGCTGCTGGTTTGTATTTAGAGGTAGCGCGAAAAAAGAAAGAAGATATTATAAAAGAAGAAAGAGTAATCATAGCGCCTGTTCAGATAAGCGTTTAATTTATGACAAGATTGCCCGCTTTTAAGCCAAAGGAGGTAATTAGGGCTTTGGAGAAAGCGGGTTTTTGTTTTGTCCGTCAAAAAGGAAGTCACCGCATTTTTACAAAAGGAAAAATCATGATTACTGTTCCATATCATAATAAAGATTTAAAGAAAGGTACGTTAAGGCATATTATCAAACAAGCAGATTTAATAGTAGAAGATTTTTTAGAATTATTGAAAGATTAAGCAAGGGTTGTAGATTTTTAATATCTGTGCTAAAATAATTATAGTTTCTATGTCAATTAGTATTACATGGCACGGAGTTTCGTGCTTCAAAATTAAGTCAAAAATACGTGGTGAAGAAGTTGGAGTTGTGACCGATCCCTATGATTCTTCCTGTGGTCTTCGCGTTCCAAAAATTCTTAAAGCCGATATTGTAACTTCTTCTCAAAATCATCCGCATCACAATAATGTTGGCATTGTGGAATCTCTTCGTGGTGATAAAGATATTTTTATTATTAAAAACCCCGGCGAATATGAAGTGGGTGGTATTTTTGTTTATGGCATTACACATTCGGGAGAAGTGAAAGAGCCAGTTATTATTTACAGATTTGAAATTAGTGGATTTTCAATAGCGCATATTGGCAATTTAAACTTTGAACCTACGGCGCAAGAGCTTGAAGCAATTGGTGATGTGGATATTCTTTTTGTTCCTGTAGATGGCCCTGACACAATAGATTTCAAAAAAATAAATTCTGTTATTTCTGCAATTGATCCTCAGATTGTTGTGCCGATGAATTACAAGATACCTAAATTAACAACAAAAGCAGAGCCAGTGGAAAAATTATTAAAAGAATTAGGAGTTAAAGATGTTGAAAGTGTTAAGAAGTTGAAGTTGGCAAGGAAAGATTTTGGTGAAGAAATGAAAGTGATAGTTATAGAAAAAGATTAGATATATTATGGATAAGAAATCCAAACTATATCTCTGCGTAGCTTTAGTTACTGGAGTAATTTTTACGCTCTGGCTTGTTGTTCTTCCATATACGTTTTTTATTATAAAGAAAGAAAGCGGGGGAGAATATCTAGTAAGTGAAGAAACACAAGGGATATTATCTAATATAAAAGAAACATTTGAATCTTTTGGTAATAAGTTAGAGAATGGAGCAACTTCTACCAATAAAAGCATCCAAAAATTAAAAGAAAAAATAGAAAAAGATTATGCCCAGTAATAAAGAAGAAAAAAACAATTCAGATATTGGGAAAGTTGAACCCCAATCTATTACAAAAGAAATGCAAGAGTCGTATTTAGATTATGCGATGTCTGTTATTATTTCCCGCGCGCTTCCAGATGTTCGGGATGGTTTGAAACCAGTTCATAGAAAAATTCTTTATGCCATGTGGGGTATTGGTTTAAAATCCAGCGCAAAATTTAGAAAATCAGCCAATGTTGTTGGTGAGGTGATGGCAAAATATCATCCTCATGGAGATACAGCAATTTATGATTCAATGGTTAGAATGGCGCAAGATTTTTCCATGCGTTATCCTTTGGTAAACGGACAGGGAAATTTTGGAAGTTTGGATGGCGACAGCGCTGCGGCAATGCGTTATACAGAAGCAAAATTGATGTCAATTGCCGAGCAAATGCTTTATGACTTAGAAAAAGATACAGTTGATTTTGTCCCAAATTATGACGGTTCAAACACAGAACCGCAGGTTCTGCCCTCAAAGCTTCCAAATCTTTTACTAAACGGAACAATGGGTATTGCTGTTGGAATGGCAACAAATATCCCTCCCCACAACCTTGGTGAACTTTGCGACGGTATCATCCACTTAATAGATAACAAGGAAGCTATTGTTGAAGATTTAATGCAGTTTATAAAAGGTCCAGATTTTCCAACCGGCGGAATCATCTATAATGCAAAAGATATAACACAAGCATATGCTTGTGGAAGAGGCGGAATTGTTGTTCGCGCAAAAACAGATATTACTGAAAACAAACATGGCCATTTCAAAATCATCATTACAGAAATTCCATATGCAGTGAATAAGGCAACGCTTTTAGAAAAAATAGCAGATTTAGTTACTAGTAAAAAAATAGTTGGTATCAAGGACTTAAGAGATGAATCAAATAAAGATGGATTGCGTATTGTAATTGATTTGAAAAAAGACGCGTATCCAAAAAAGGTTTTAAATAAATTATTTTTAGCAACTCAACTTCAAACAACCTTTCATTTAAACACACTTGCATTAGTAGATGGAATTCAGCCACGCGTTTTAAATCTTAAGATGATGCTTGAGGAGTATATTAAGCACAGACAGGAAGTTGTAAAAAGAAGAACTAAATACGAACTTCAAAAAGCAAAAGACAGAGCGCACATCTTAGAAGGTTTGAAAATTGCTATTCTAAAAATAGATAGAGTTATTATAACAATTAAAAAATCAAAAGATAAAGATGACGCAAAAACAAATTTAATCAAGAAATTTAAATTAACAGATGTTCAGTCAGTTGCAATTTTAGAAATGAAGCTTCAGCAATTGGCAAACATGGAGCGCATCAGAGTAGAACAGGAACTTAAAGAAAAGAAGGCATTAATAAAAGAGTTGACTGCAATTCTTGCATCTTCGCGAAAGATTCAAACTATTGTTAAAAAAGAAATCAAAGAAATTAGAGATAAATATGCAGACGAGAGAAGAACGCAAATAATCAAGCATGCTGTTCAGGAATTCAAGGCAGAAGATATAATTCCTAATGAACCAACAATTGTAATGATTACACATGCAGGATATGTCAAACGTCTTCCGCCAGAAACATTTAAAATACAAGCAAGAGGCGGAAAGGGTGTGGTTGGTCTTGCTATTAAAGAAGAAGATGTAGTTGAACAGCTTATTTCAACAATGACACATGCGGATTTATTATTCTTCACCACTCGCGGGCGTGTCTTTCAATTAAAAGCATACGATGTTCCGCAAGCATCAAGAATTTCTAAAGGTCAGGCGCTTGTTAATTTTTTACAGCTTGGTTCTAATGAAAAAGTTTCTGCTGTGCTTTCAATTGACGACTTGAGAGATTTTAATTATTTAGTAATGGCAACCGAAAAGGGGTTAGTTAAGAAAGTTGATATAAAATCATTTGAAAATGTAAGACGTTCAGGACTTATTGCAATAAAACTTAAAGTAGATGATATGTTGGGATGGGTGAAGCCGTCAACAGGCGAAGAAGAAGTTGTAATAATAACATCTTTTGGACAGTCAATTAGATTTAGAGAAAAAAATGTTCGTTCAATGGGACGTTCTGCGGCAGGAGTTCGGGGTATTCGCCGCAAAAAAGGTGATAAAGTAGTTGGTATGGATATTGTAGATACAGAACTTGTTAAAAAGAATATGTTAGAACTTTTTGTTGTGAGTGAAAATGGATTTGGAAAAAGAACAAAAGTTAAGAATTATAAAGTTCAAGGAAGAGGCGGTTCTGGAATTAAAACTTCTAATGTGACAGAAAAAACCGGCGCGCTTGTGAATGGGTATGTTGCAAATTCCGAGGATGAGCGCGATGTAATTGTGGTTTCTATCAAAGGACAAGTTATTAGATTGCCATTTAAGAGTATCTCTGTTGTCGGCCGCGCAACACAAGGAGTTTGTTTGATGCGGTTTAAGGCAAGAGGCGATAAGGTGGCGAGTGTTACGTTCGTGTAATTGTCAATGATAAGAATATGATGTATGATAAAAATAAATCCGAGATTTAAAATTTTAAATTTGAAATTTAATTATGTCAGTATCAAAAAGAAGACAAACAAAATCACGTAAAAGAAAGAGAGCTTCTCATTTTGCCTTGAAGAAAGTCAACATTTCTACTTGCCCAAAATGCAAGAGTGAAGTTTTATCTCATCACGCTTGCGCAACTTGTGGTGTTTATAAAGGAAAAGAAGTGCTGAAGGTAGATAAAAAAGACGCAAAGAAAAAGGCAGAAAAAAAGAAATAAATTATGTCTAGTAGACATCTATCTCGAACAATCGCAATGCAATCACTTTATGAGTGGGATTTTAAGGATGAAGACAAAAGTAAGCTTACACAAATTGTGGACCACAATATCTCAGAGTTTGCGCCAGGTATTAAGGATAGCAGTTTTATTCACGATTTAGTAAAAGGTATTATAGATAATTTGGAAGAAATTGATAAAACAATACAAAAATATGCGCCACAATGGCCAATTGATCAGATTACTCTGGTAGATAGAAATGTCCTGCGATTAGGTGTTTATGAATTAGTATTTTATAAAAGCACTCCTTCACGCGTTGCGATTAATGAAGCAATAGAAGTTGCCAAAAGTTTTGGCGGTGAGTCATCTGGAAAGTTTATTAACGGTGTCCTTGGCGCGATTTACAAAGAAAGATTAAAAAGGGGGGAGATAAAAGAAGTTGATAAAGCAAAATAGTATGAAGGATTTTGAAAAATTAGAAAAAATCTTAGGAGTAAAATTTAAGAATCAAGATTTTCTTGTCCAAGCGTTGACTCACCGTTCTTATATTAACGAACATCCAAGTTTTCATCTGGGACACAACGAACGATTAGAGTTCTTGGGAGATGCAGTGCTTGAGCTGGTTGTTACAGAATATCTTTATGGAAATTTTCCTAATCCAGAAGGGGAGCTTACAAATTGGCGCGCGAGTTTAGTGAATTCTGTAATGCTTTCAAAAGTTTGCCAAGAATTGGAAGTTGAAGAGTTTTTACTCCTTTCCCGTGGCGAAGCAAAAGATAAAAAAAGCAAAGCAAGACAGTTTATTTTAGCAAATGCTTTTGAGGCAATTATTGGCGCTATTTATTTAGATAGTGGATATAAAGAATCAAAGAAATTTATTGACAAGAATCTTATAGTTCAGCTTCAGCATATCTTGGAGCACAAACTTTATCTTGATCCAAAAAGCAATTTTCAAGAAGCCGCGCAGGAAAAAGTTGGTATTACCCCGAATTATAAGGTCTTGGATGAGTTTGGTCCTGACCACGCAAAACATTTTAGAGTGGGGGTGTTTTTAGGAAACGAACTTGTGGCAGAAGGCGAAGGGTCTTCAAAACAAGAAGCTCAAGTAGCGGCCGCCACCAAAGGACTTGAAATTAAAAAATGGTAATTAAAAAATTTATGTCTCTTGATACACTTTTTAATTCTGTTGTTAAGAATAAGGCGTCTGACTTACATCTTGTGGTAGGTATGTCGCCATTGCTTAGGATTGATGGCGTTTTAATGCCCATAGCAAAAACTGGCGCGCTAACATTAAAGATAGCAAAAGAATTGATTTCAAGTATTTTATCTCGCGGGCAAGAGGAAAAATTTTTAAAAGAAAAAGAATTAGATTTTGCTCATCAGACAAAAAATGGTTCACGTTTTAGAATTAATCTTCATTTTGAAAAAGGACATCCCAGCATGGCAGCGCGTTTAATCCCTGCAAAAATTCCGACAATGGAAGAAATTGCAATGCCAAAAATTGCTTATGAGATGGCGCGTAAGCCACATGGTTTGATTCTTGTAACAGGTCCGACTGGTTCAGGAAAATCAACAACACTTGCGGCAATGGTTGATTTGGTAAACAAAGAACGTTCATTAAATATCATTACAATGGAAGATCCAGTGGAGTTTCTTTTTAAACCAAATAAGTGTATTGTGAGACAACGTCAGATTGGATTGGATTCACTTAGTTTTGGCGAGGCAATGCGTAGAGTTCTCCGCCAAGATCCAGATGTAATAATGGTTGGTGAAATGCGCGATTTAGAAACCATTGCAACCACCCTGACTTTGGCAGAAACTGGACACTTGGTTTTTGCAACGCTTCATACTTGGTCTGCGGCGCAAACAATAGATAGAATTATTGATAGTTTTCCATCACATCAGCAAACACAAATTCGTTTACAGCTTGCTTTAACACTTCGCGGAATTATTTCACAACAGTTGCTTCCAAAAATTGGCGGCGGAAGAGTTGCCGCGCGGGAAATTTTAGTAAATAATCCTGCTTCTGCAAATCTAATTCGCGAAAACAAGGTCTCGCAAATAAATACAGTAATAGAAACAAATGCAAAATTTGGCATGACAAGCTTACATCAGGATTTACAGAGATTGGTAAAATTAAAACAGATTGACAAGGCAACAGCAGATGCGTTTGTGGTGAGTGGAATAGGGAAGTAAAATGGCCACTGAAATACTTTGATGACACTGCTGATAAATGTTAAAGATAGTGTAGGGGCACCCCTTGTGGGCGCCCTTTTGATTGACAAATACACAAAAATAAGGTATAATTAGAGAAAATATTTGCCTCTGTAGTTCAATGGATAGAACGACGGTCTTCGGAACCGTAGATGTGGGTTCAACTCCTGCCAGGGGCACCATGCGCCGTTAGCTCAGTTGGTTAGAGCAACTGCCTCTTAAGCAGTGGGTCGCAGGTTCGAATCCTGCACGGCGTACCAAAATAAGCACACAAATTCGATTTGTGTGCTTATTTTTTTGAATAAAAAAAGACCGTTCCGAATATTCGGAACGGTTTTGGTATTACTCTGGAGGTCGGTCTTGGCCTTCAATGATTCTGTCTCGCGAAACACCTGCCATAATCAGAGCGCCTTTTACAAGTTGGATTCTACGTCTTGCTAATGTTTGGTTTACGACTCCTTCAGGCACACGCAATTCAATCAAACTGAGCGGGCGTCTATCAAGAAGAGAATCAAAACGTCTAAGTTCTATTCTTGTCTGGTCGTCAATTCTTGCGCTGGTTGCATCTTCAAAAGAAACAAAGAATACATATACAGACACTCTTGTGGAGCCGTCATTTTCAACAACATATATAAGCGTTAGTTCAATACATCTCTGCAGTTCTTCGCCTTCTGGGCGGTCAGCGCCAAAGGAAATTGGGATAAGGCGGTGGAGTTCATTGAAATCTCGAGATTCTTTGGAAGAACTTTTTGTTTCATGACTATACGGTAAAAGACCATTCATTTCCTCGTCATCTTCTATCAAGGCGCTTTCAGGTGGAGTAACACGTGGGTTTGCAACATTACTGGTTGAACGAGGGGTTTCTCTTTGCTGACTGACGCTACAAGAAATCAAAGAAATAGACAAAATAACGAACAGTGTTTGTTTCATTTCCGCCTCCTTTTGTTTTTGGAAAGATTTTTATCTTAATGTTAAAGGTACTTTTTTCAGTGTAAACCCCTTGACAAAATTTGTCAAATATGCTATTATTTAAGGTCAAGTTTATTCTTGATGATAATGCCAGAATGGTGAAATGGTAGACACAGCGGATTTAAAATCCGCCGTTCTTCGGGACGTCTGGGTTCGATTCCCAGTTCTGGCACCGCGGGGTTTTGGATTTTCCAAAGCCCCCAGTTCCTGGGGTGTTAGCTCAGCCAGGTAGAGCACCGGACTTTTAATCCGATGGTCAAGGGTTCGATTCCCTTACGCCCCACCAAGCCCCGTTCCTTTTACAGAAAAGGATCGGGGCTCCATCTATA
>JAYEKT010000092.1:0-8979 GCA_034716735.1 Patescibacteria group bacterium | reverse complement strand
GAACCGGGAAAAACTGAAATAATTATGAACAAAAAGTTCGGTAGTACCAACACTAACGATATTGCAGCCCTTGCCAGTTTGAGACTTGTCACGCTACCAGAATCTGCCGAAGGAGCTCGCCTCGACTCAGAAAAAATCAAAAGCATGACTGGAGGTGACAAGATTTCCGCAAGATTTCTGTATTGTGAATCTTTTAGTTTCCATCCAAATTTCAAGATTATTTTGCACACTAACTTCAAACCTGTTTGTCACGGCGATGACCTAGCGTTGTGGGATCGGCTGGTACTTATCCCGTTTACCGCCCGTTTTACAGGAAACAAAAAAGACTCAGGCCTGAAAAGAAAACTGCTGGCTGAGCGAGATGGGATTTTAAGCTGGATTATCGAAGGCGCACTTCGCTGGGCAGAATATGGTCTTGTCCTACCGGATACTGTTGCCGATGCAACGGATAGCTACAAAAAAACCATGGATTCCTTTCGAGATTTTCTTGACGAGCATTGCGAGAAAGGCCCAAACAAGATGGTCTCGAAAAGCAATTTATATCAAACATATCGAACTTTTGCTGAAAACAGTGGCGAACGCCCAATTTCACTAAAAAGATTTACCGAGAAAATGCGAAATTTGGAATTCGACGAAGTCCGGGAACGAACTGGAAGATACTGGCTTGGCATTGAATTGAACCATGATCGTTCAGTAGCTGGATTTACGGAGGAAGAATAAATGGTCACATCACCGAATATTTTACCTTCTGCAACAACTTTTCAGGCAAAAATCCATTTTCGTCAAATTTGTGTGGAAATAAAAACTGCCGTTATTAATCCAATAACGAAGATTGTGTCAGCTGTGTCAGCAAATGTCGGGTTTTTCAAGACTTTTACATACTTTTTCTCATATGGAAAAGAATTCAAAAAAGCGACACAGCTGACACACCCGACACAGATTGCCTTTTTTAAGTCAGAAAACTACGTTCTCGAAAGAGTCTTTTTTTGGCGAAATCAACTATTCAAAATTCAGAGAAAAACGGAGATAAATAAAAATGTTTGCTAAAATTGATAATTCAACCAACCTAAAATCATGTCCTCGGTTCGCTTCCTGTTCCGCGCCCATATGTCCAGTTCATGCCGGAATTGATAATATTCCCTGGTTTCCGGATGACGAAACCGAGCCGATCGGACAAAGCACCAAAAAAGAAATATTTCGCTGCTATAAGCGATGGTGCGAGACCTCAAACTCGAACCCCCTCTCAAAACTGGCGCTGAGCCAACGGCTGAAATTAATCGGTTTTGATGACGGAAGAATTGGCCAAGAACGAATTTGGCGGGGGCTTCAAATTAAGCAGCAAGAGAAGTTATGTTTCGTTTTTGTTAGAAATTATAGCTCTTGGAAGGTATAGTTTATTAGTAAAATTATATTACTCATCAACCACAGTTTTTCTTTTCCTTTGGTGCCCGAAGGAGCGACCTGTTAATTATACTTTGCAAGCTGAAATACTTTCGGGCCCCGAAGATTCTCAGGAAATTCTTGATACTGCCCGAATATCTGCAGACGCTTGCAACCGGTGGCTAATTCGGAAAGCAACTTGGCGGGCACACAAACTCCTTTCCTGGAAGCTTTGTCCGAGTAGAAGATCCTAATATCCCCGACTCGATCCCCATTAACTTCAAGGATCTGAAATCTTAGTGATTCGTTTTCCGAAAGTTTGATTTCATGAATCTGCTCAATCTTTCGCAGCAATGGAATCCTCCTCAGCTTTGTAACTGGATTCGACTCGTTTTGAGATAGTAACAATCTCATCCCAGGATTCCTTGGGGCAATTAAGAAATTCTTGAAAACTCAATCCGTGATCCTTGAATGTCAATTGAAGGATTTGATTGAATCGCCTTTCAGGTTCTTCAAGTAAAGAAAAAATAATCTGTTTCCTTTTATCCAACATACCGCTAACATCTTCAAGTGATAGATGCTCACGCTTCAAGCCTTCAACAAAATCAGGATTACTTTCCTCCAACCGGGCCATCAGGTTTTCCCGCTCTTCTTCAGCAGCCCGATTTTCACTAAGCCTATAGGGCAATTTCTCAATCCGGTTAAGATCGTTCAAGCCGAGTCGCACATCATCGCCGTTCGCTAAGCAAATCAGGATTTTAGCAGCAGCCAGAGTATCTGAAACTCTCAGCCTGTAACAATTCTTTAGCTCTTCCCCCTGTGATATTTTTGAAATTACAGTGACACATTCAGGAATCAAAGTTCGAGCCTGTTTGATTATTTGATCTTGAAAATAGTCAATACCGTCACCCATAATCGCCATCCTTGAAGTGGTTCCTTCTATTAATTTACAGTACTTGCAGGTGCACCGATCCTTACCTTAATTTTTAGCGCCCTCCGCCAGAAAGTTATGAGAGATTTCTCTTCCCCCTACTTCTCTCCTCCTCTCCTTACTATTATATCTTACAGTTAATATATATCCTTTAGGAAATATATCCAAATGGAAATATATATCCATACAGATATAACATCAACAATTATTTTAACTTTATTCTCAGGGCTTTGATAGCTTTGATAGCTTTGATAGCTTTGATAGCTTTGATAGCTGATTTGATGACAAGGCTGTCCATTTCATAAAGGGAAAATTCCTTCGCTTGAGGTTTTCACAGATAAGCAGTTGTTCCACTGTCCACTATCTTGATTGCACCAAGCAGGGAAATGTCCTCACGTTTGTTATGGAGATTGAACGTCTTGACTTTCTTGGGGCGGTGAAATTATTGGCTGACCGTGCAGGAATAGATTTTGAAGAGGAAATATATGAAGAAAAGAATAAAAGACATAGTTATTAAAGCTCGTTATCGTAAAACTCATAAAAATATCGAGCGTCTTGCAGAAAGTATCCAGACGGTGGGTTTATTGCAGCCCATAGTTGTGGATATGGAGAACCAGCTTATTTGCGGAGCAAGGCGAATTAAAGCTTACGAGTTCTTAGGGCGAGATGAGATACCAACTCGGCAGATAGACATCAAAAACTTGTTACTTGGTGAATACGCAGAAAATATTATGCGTGAAAACTTTACTTTGGACGAGAAGGTTGCTATTGGTGAGGCGGTTGAGAAAGAAATGGGAAACAGGCAGGGGCAGAGGACAGACACAACACTTGTGGAAATACTTCCACAAGTTGAAAAGGGCGAGAAGACGAGGCAAGTTGCAGCAGAAAGAGCAGGTTTCGGGAATGAGACTACTTATCGCCAAGCCAAGGTAATTGCAGCCAAAGCATCACCGGAAGTCTTGGATAAGATTGATTCAGGCAAAAGCACAATCAACAGGGAATACAAGGCTATTGTTAAAGCAAAGGAAAAGAAAGAGCAGGTTGAAGCGGTTGTTAGCACCAAAAAAGGAAAAATTAACGGCTATTGGCTATTTCAATCACAGGGGCACTCGCAGCTGTTAAGAAAATATACACATGATGGATATTAATCCCGGGGATAATATTTTAGGGCTGGGTGCACATATAAATGATAAGAATTAATCCCATGATCTCGCAGAGCACAATAAAATTATCAGGGGAACTTATTGTTAACCCGGGCATATTATCAGGGGTGGACTGTACACAGGTTGTTGCCAGATAAAATAAAATCACAGGGTAAGGATTATATTGTCCGGGGCCAATATATTGAAGGTGGGTTCTATTATAACCGGTGGGTACGAATAATATTCAGATCCTTAATAGAATATCAGGTATCAGGTATCAGGTATCAGGTATCTATATCACCGGTAGAGCGGATAAAATTATAATCACAGGTAACAGTATTGAGTCCCGGGCACTTATATAACCGGTGGGCCTAGGGCCTTTTTTTCTACCTTGGTGTTATCTGTCTTGGTGTTTCTCTAATCTGAATCCTGCAAGGGAAGACACTATATAATACTCAGATTATTGACCCCCGGGGGGGGGATGGGGCCTGGGGCGCTTCTGAGAGTCTCAAAAGGGACGGGAACCGTTGCTGTAGCGATTGCAGCCTCCAACTGTACAATCACACCAAGAAAGAATCCAACTTGCCTGTCGCCTTGGAAAAAGCCATCTGAAACGCTGTAAATGCGGGGAAAGCGCCCACCCTGTGTTTACCTCCTTCTAACTGCCCTGGGAATGAAGTTACTTCCCCTTTCTTGCCTGAAACCTGGCTTGAGTATTCCCCCTGTGTTTATTTCCTTTAACTGCCCTGGTGTCGGTTCACCTGGACCCACCATTCCCGTCCGAACTGTTTCCCCCTTTTTAACTGCCCTGGTGCCGGCCAGCCGGAAGCTGTTTATTCCTTTAACTACTTGAAATTCAAAAATCATATTTATCTTTCCCTTGGTGCTATAAGGAAATCTTTAACAACTCTCAGTTTCTGCGATTATTTTATTTTAAGATACTGGTTGAAGTCATGGTTTCGTTCCGTAAATAGTTCCGTAAAACAAAAGCAATTATTCCTGAACAAATAGAAAAGGGCGCTTTTTAGTTCAAAAACGCCCTTTATGACTGGCTGGGGTACAGGGATTCGAACCCCGACCAACAGGACCAGAACCTGTTAAAACCCTATTTTTAAGCTTTTACGCCATCACCACTTATGCCTTTGTTTGAAGTATGGTTCAATAGAATGCACCTATAAGGCGTATTGACACATTTTACAATATGTCGTACTATTTCTGAGGATTTCAATATTCGTTCCGTAAATAGTTCCGTAGGAATTAATCAGTTCTCATAATAAAGGAGATTCAATTATGATTTGTGAGGAAGAACAGGACATCGAAAAAGTCATTCGGCAGACATGTAAAGATAAGGGCTGGACTGTCAGGCGTTTTTATTTAGATCGAGGCTGCTTCACAACCAAAATGAGAAAGACTGATGAAGAGCCGGAACTAATAAAAGCAGAAGATGACCAAGCGGGACGTTATAAATACAAACTCGAGTATTTCAGGTCCACCAACAACAATCGGCTTACAGCTTATAGTGAATTTAAAGACTGGTTTGAAGACGTTCTCAAGGGGAAAAAAGATCAAAAAAATATATCAATCGAACAAATGTTTACAGATTTCTTAGAAACCGGTGAGGTGGATCTTCGCCCCTCAACCAAAAAAGACTGGGAAAGATCAATTTTTGGAAGATTCCTGCCGGGACTGGAATCTCAGAAAATAAAACTTGCACGGGAGGTAAAGAAACAGCATGTCACCAAGCTGATTTCCAACTTAAAGTATCATAAGAAGAACCCTGAAAGGGAAACAGCAATTAAAACCCGGTTGAATTATTTTGACCTGTTAAAAATGATATTTGAATGGGCCACCAGGCATGATTATGTCGAGGGAAACCCTCTTGTTTGGCGACCACCAAAAAAATGGAGAAGAAAGCTATTTGAAAAGCAGCAGGAAAAAGTTGGCGTTGCTCTAAACTATGAACAAGCACAGAATCTTTTAAAAATATCAAAAACCTCTTTTATTAAAAAAATCATAAGGGGGAAAGATTCCTGGAAGCAAAAATATGAACCGCCCAAGCACCTCTACACTGCCCTTTTGATTGCGCTCCGGAGCGGACTAAGATTTGGTAATATAATAGGAAATTCAGGTATTAAATGGAAACACATTGATCGTAAAAATTGGACATTTGACATTCCAGCAGAAAATATGAAAGGTGACCACATTTTTAAGGTTCCTATTCATCCTGAACTGATAGACCACTTCAAAGACTTGGAACAAAAGTACACTGAAAAACATAATCATATTCCCAAAAAGGACTGCAATGATTATGTTATCGCTGGTGAACCGAAGAAATACATAACTAAAAGTTTTAAACAGGCGCTAAAACGAGCTGATCTTGAATCCGTAAGAGATGAAGAGGGACGCCTCAAAAAATTCAGATTTCACGATTTGAGGCACAGCTTCAAAACCTGGATTGAGGAGGAAGAAGGATTACCTCAAAGTGTTGTTAAGGAACTGATGGGATGGAAGGGTTCAAGCCTTCACGAACGGTACGGACATAAACGGGCAACTGGTATAATCCGTGAAAAACTGAGCAAAACTCCCTGGCTTTTTCCAAAAAAATCAGAGCAAAATATCGCCGAAAATCAATAAAACTTTGATTCAAGAAAACTGTGGCCATGTTCACAAGGACTATAGTTTTTTCCTGTAAAAAAACAAAAGAAATTACTTGACATTTAAAGGGCCAACAATATACTCGTCGACATGGCAAAAGCAATAAGTCCTATTTCAGAAATTATCATTAAACCGCATCCTGACGAGCGACGAGTTCGAAAGTTCTTCTTCTTAAAAATGAAGAAGGATCAAAAGATTCATGATTCATTAGGACTTGTGAAAGATGGGAAACAGATTAAAACTCTTCTTGGAAGTATCAGTGAGAATGACTGTTCTGAGCAGACTTGGGAAATAATTGTGAAGAAATATTGGACCTTTGGTGGAAAACATTTCTCAAATAAATTAATGTCAAAATTCATCGGGGCTATACACATGGTTGAAGCAAAAACGTCCGACGTATTCTCAAAAAAAGAAAAAGAAGCTCAACTTAAAAGATGGAATGAGACTGGCAGAACACAGAAGTCTGAAATCTTTTCAAGAGAGCCCATTGATGTATGGATTGGCCTGCGCACCAAAAACAAAAATATAAATATTGATAAGGATAAAATAAATTTATTTCTAATTTGATTTAGTTTTGTCGTTTAATCATCAATCTGCAGGTTGGAATTAAACTTACCCTAACGGGGGAACCTCACGAAGAGCTTTTCTATAAGGCACGCTTTCTATAAAAAAGCAGAAAAGCTTGAAGGACGCAAAACAGAGCCTTTTGAGACCTAAAGGAGGTTTCGATGGATTCTTTGCGTTCTAACACACCACTTTTTCCAAAAATCTTTCTCAGTTTGAAGGAAGTTATTGCTGCTACCGGCTGCTCAAGAAGCACGATCTTAAGATTGGTCGCTTCAGGAATGCCGCACATCCAGTTTCAAAAAGGATCTCGCTTAAAGTTTAAACTTGGCGACGTTGAGCACTGGATGTTAGAGAAGTTTGGCCACGGTGACTCACCAAGCATACCGAAAAAACGTGGTCCCGGCCGTCCTCGGAAATACGCGAAAGGGGACGAATGATGAAAAACATCAGCCAACCCTCAGACGTACGCCTGCCAGAGAAAAACAATGACATTCTTCTCAAAATCAATCTTCCTGATGAAGATCCAAAACACACAGCAGCAGAACTTGAGCTTTTAAAAAAAATGAATCTCTCAGGTGGGGAATTCAAGCGACGCGTACAAGATCTTGCCGCCCGGAAATCTGGTAATTGCATTAGCATAAAAAAACGAAATCCTGATAAGGGCTATCGCTTGCTTCATCTCAAACATTTGAGAGGAGCCAGCGATGATCGGTAAATTTTTAGAGATCCTTGGATTAAAACCTGGTGAGCTTGAATTGAGATGTTTCAATAGTTTTGGCGATGTTCGGCAAATCTGGCCAAATTCAATTTCTGAAGGACTCGAAGATGCAAAAAAATTAACTGAGCAGGGCTACAACATTTTTTTTGGAGTTGGAGCACGTCGCAGCAAAAAAGGCGACAAACGTCATATATCTAAAATTTCAGCACTATGGGCTGACCTTGATGTAAAGGATTTTAAGGGTGGCAAAAGAGAAGCAAGAAGCATCCTGGACAGCTTAAAAAAGGAAGGCTATAACCCATCCGTTATCGTTAATTCAGGCCATGGTTTTCATGCATACTGGTTGCTGGAACATCCTGTGAAGGGGAAAGATGTCTTCAGCATTGAGCCTATCTTGAAAGGTATCGCTGAGAGACTGAACGGCGATCGTGCAGCTGCAGAGATAGCACGTATCATGCGACTTCCGGGGACAATTAATTTTAAGGAAAAACCATTTGTTGATTGCAAGATTATAGACTTCCAACCAGAGCGAAAGTTTACTCTTGAACAACTAAAATATTTTTTCAAAAGCGATGTTACGCCAATACAAAGATGGAAAAAAAAAAGAACCCCTGGCAAAATTCCTGAAGGACAACGCGCAATCACATTAATGAGATTTGCTGGTTCGATGCGTCGACCAGGATTAAGTTTCGATGAGATTTTAGCAGCATTACATCAAGTTAATCAAAATAGATGTATCCCTCCGGTTTCACAACAACAACTTGAAGGGATTGCAAGAAGTTGCGAAAACTATGGACCTGCTGATACCTCAAAAAAAACCTACAGAAAAACTGACCTGGGAAATTCTAACCGACTGGTCGACAAGTTCTACAAAAACCTGAAATATTGTGCAAACTGGAAGAAGTGGCTTTTCTGGGATGGCCAAAGATGGAAGCGAGATGGCAAAGGAAAAATTCTCAACTACGCACGAAAGACTGTAGCTGAAATCTGGAAAGATGTTGGTAGAAACAAGGACACGGAAGAAAAGCGGGCACTTGTAAAATGGGCCGGCCAAAGCGAAAGCGTAAACAAGCTGAAAGCAATGATAGAGCTTGCTCAAAGCGATTCAAGAATAGCAGTTGAACCTGAAGATTTCGACCAGAAGCCTATGTTGCTAAACGTTGAAAATGGAACTGTCGATTTGGAGACTGGTACTCTACGAAAACATCAGCGCGAAGACTTATTGACAATGCTTGCGCGAGGTAATTACAAAAAGGATTCTTTCTGTCCAAGGTTTCAAAAATTCATGAGCGAGATTTTCCAGGGCGACAAAAAGCTGATTTCTTTCTTGCAGACAGTTGCCGGTTATGCGTTTACAGGTTCTGTAGTTGAACGAAAATTCTTTATCTTCAACGGAACTGGTTCAAACGGTAAAAGCGTCCTGTCGGAATTGCTCTTAAATATCGCGGGCAGCTATGGCGAACCGGGAAAAACTGAAATAATTATGAACAAAAAGTTCGGTAGTACCAACACTAACGATATTGCAGCCCTTGCCAGTTTGAGACTTGTCACGCTACCAGAATCTGCCGAAGGAGCTCGCCTCGACT
>JAYEKT010000091.1:4433-9003 GCA_034716735.1 Patescibacteria group bacterium | reverse complement strand
TTTTATTTTTTGTCGCTCTTGTTGGTTTTGTTTTTTCTGCAACCAAAACAAAACACCTTGAATTGCGAAATACCTCCAAAGATGTCATTCCTGCGAAGGCAGGAATCCACATAGTAAGAATTTTAACCTTGATTTTAATAGCAGGAAGCTTTTTTGTTCTAACAATAAAATCAGCGAGAAATGTTGAGTATTTTGTTCCGCTAATGGTTATTTTTTCCGCATTTGTTTTGAATTTTGTTTTTAATAGAGAAGAAAATCTGGCAAAAGTATTTAAAGAGAGAATGCTAAAAAAGAAGTTTATAAATTTCTTGGTTTTATTGTATTTTTTATTTGCTTTACCTTATATATCTTTTCTTGGTATAAAAACAGCGCGTGGATTTTTTGAAGATGGTTTTGATTTTAATCATTTTTCATCTGCCGCAAAAGCAATAGAAAAAGAAAGCAAACCAGAAGAAATAGTTTTTCATAGTAGCTGGGATGAATTTCCTTTTCTTTTTTATAACAACACAAAAAATTATTATATTGTTGGTTTAGACCCCACCTTCTTTTATTTATACAACCAAGAATTATATGAAAAATGGGAGGATATACGACATGGAAAACAAAAGGAAAATTTATACAAAATAATCAAAGATGAGTTTAACGCCTCATGGGTTTTTGTAGATAAAAAATACAAAGATTTTGAAAAAAATATAAAATCTGATGAAAGATTTATTAAGATTTATGAAGACGAAGAATCAAGTGTTTATAAAACAGAATGAGTGGATATTTGTCGTAATTATGTCCGTAATTATGGCAGTAATTACGACAGCTCCGTATCTATATGGCTATTTTACCGCGCCTGAAGACAAGGTTTTTACAGGTGTGAGCTTTCTTAGTATTACAGATACACCTGTTTACTATTCTTATATTGAACAAGTAAAAGCAGGTAATTTTTTATTTGAAAATCTTTTTACTTCTGAACCAACTAACATTCGAAATTTAAATATCTTATGGTTAGATGTGGGGATGTTTGCGAGGATTTTTCATCTTCCCACGCCGATTGCTTTTCAGATTTATAGGATTATTTGCATATTTTTATTTTTAGTTGTTTTATATTTATTTATTTCTCGCTTTTTTGAAAAAAGAAAACAGCGTTTTTTTTGTTTTACTTTTGCATTGTTTGCCTCAGGTGTTGGTGGCTTGGCAGCGCCGTTTATAAAACCCTATCTTTCCGCAGGGTATTATCATTGGCCAATGGATTTATGGGTTACTGAATCAAATATCTTTCTTACTTTATATCAATCTCCGCATTTTATCGTGTCTTTGGGGCTAATGCTTTTATCTATTATTTTTGTGTTAAAAAATAATTTAAAGATGTCTTTTTTGTCTGGTTTATGTCTACTTTTTCTTTTTCAGTTTCATCCTTATTATGCGCCATTTTTATATGTTTTATTTGGAGTTTATTTATTGTGGCGTGGAAAACCATTAAATTTTTTGCCGATATTTTTAATATCTTTGCCATCTGTTTTATATCACGCATATTTGTTAAATTTTGATTTTCCAACATTTGTTAGAGCAATGCAGACACAAACACTTACGACAGAATGGTGGCTTACTTTAATAAGTTATGGATTTTTATTAGTTTTTGCTGTTTGGAGCGCGATTCAAAATTTTAAAAAAGAAAAGTATCAGTTTTTGATTCTTTGGATGATAATAGGTTTTACATTTTTATATCTTCCAATTCCATTTCAACGTCGTTTTACAGAGGGGCTATCAATACCAATGATTATACTATCATCAGTTGTTATTTTTGAATTTTTATATCGTAGAGACCATGCATTGCCTCGTCTCTATATTTGTATTTTTGCGCTTGCTACCTTGTTTTTATTTTCAAATGTTTTTAATTATACTCGCGCGTTTGGAATCTATCAAAAAAAAGATATGCCCTACTATGTATCTAAAAATGTTATTGAAAAAATGTATTGGATGAGGGATAATTTAGATGAGAACACTATAGTTTTATCTACTAAAAAATATAGCGCTTTTATACCAGGATTTAGCGGTCGTCGAGTTTTTTTTGGTCATTGGTCAGAAACAGCTTTTCCTGCAGAAAAGGAGAAATTAGTAGATAAATTTTTTGATGATGATGTGAGCGATGAATGGAAAGATAAATTTTTGAAAGATAACAAAATAGATTATATTTTTTATGATTAGTATTGTTTTACCGGTTTATAATGAAGAACAGGTTTTAGAAAAGAATATCAGAAAATTGATTGAGTTTTTAGATTGGGATAATTATAAAGTCATAATTGCAGATAATGCCTCTACTGATAAAACTTCGGAAATTGGCAGAAATCTTAGTTTAGAATTTTCAAACATTATTTATTATCGTCTTGAAGAAAAAGGCAAAGGAATTGCGGTTGTTTCATCTTGGCAAAAATATCCAGCGGATTTTAATGTTTTTATGGATATAGATTTTTCTACGGATTTATCTGCTCTACCAAAATTGATTGATAATAATTATGATATTATTATCGGTTCGCGTCGGCGTTGTGATTCTGTTGTAGAGCGATCTTTTTTAAGAAGATTGGTTTCTACTAATCTGAACTTATTATTGCAAACAGTTTTCAAGACAAGAATAAAAGACACTGCTTGTGGTTTTAAGGCAATAAATAAAAAAGTTTTAGATGAAATTTTACCAAAAATAGAAAATAAAACTTGGTTTTTTGATACAGAGATGCTGATACTTGCTGAAAAAGGGGATTATAAAATCAAAGAGGTCTCGGTCAAATGGACCGAAACCCCTGAAAAAAATAGAAAAAGTTCTGTTGGATTATTTTCTACTATTTTTGATTATTTTAAAGAGATTTGGAGATTACATCGTGGCTTCAAGTAAACCCTCAAGAACAAAACGCGCAATACCATAAGCAAGAAGAGTAATAATCAAACCAATAATAGAATTTGTTAAAATAGCTTTAGCTTTTTTAATATTGTCTTCATTGCCACCTGCTGTCATCCAGAGAAAACCAGCATAAACTATAAGAACTACTAAAATTACACCCACAAGTGAAAGGATGATATTAATAATAAGACCAATAGTTGATTCCAAGCTTCCTTCTGGTAAATCTGCTGTGGCTTGGACATCTGCTAATCTTTCTAAGGCTCCTTGCGCTAAAACCAAAGAAGGGAGTAGGGTTAATGATAAAACAGAAATGAGAACGATGGGTAAAATTAATTTCTTCATATTATTTTATATTTTAATTATAATGAATTAATATTTAATTTTTATTAAAAAGGAGATGGTTTGAATCCTTCAGGAGAGGAGGTGGTATTTAATAATTGCTCAATGACAAAATAAGTAATACCATAAGCCAGAACAACGATAATAATACCAATAAATGCTGCTGTTAATACACTTTTCGCTTTTTTAACAGCATCTTCATTTCCATGCGCTGTCATCCATAAATACCCGCCGTAGACCATTAAAACAAGAAATACAACACCGGAAATTGACAGAAGCGCATTGATAATATCACCAATAACTGCTTCTATTTCTGTTTCTGCGTCTTCTCCATAAGCTGCGCCACCTGCTTCTTCCAATTGTTCTTGCGCATCACCAAGACCCAACGCTAAAGAGGGCACTGGCGCTAAGAGTATTAGTATAAGTGAAAAAGCTACAAGATATTTCATATTACGTTACCAACGCGTCTATTACAAAGTTGGTGATTACATATGCCGCAGCAACAATTAGCATGCCTACAAAAGCAGCTATAATCAGTTCAGTTGCTTGCTTTACTTGTTGTTCATTTCCCCGCGCTGTCATCCAGAGAAAACCTCCATACACCATTAATGCTAAAAAGATTACGCCAACAAGCCCGAGAGCTACACCTATAATTTGTCCAATAAGCGTGGCAGGCGTTGCTTCACGAAGACCTGATGGAATTTCTGCCGCCTTGCCAGTTTCCTCAAGTCCATATTGGGCGAGAGCGGGCGCAACAACTGTAAAAATACAAGAAAATATAAAGATAAAAATAAGAAGCTTTTTTGTGGTTAGAAACATATTTCTAAAATTCCTACTGTTAGATATTAGACATTAGATACTTTTTTTCCAATGTTCTTCGTCCTTGTAAAAGTACAAAGACGAAGTGTCACTGAATCCCCGTTATTTAGCGGAGCATGACTTGATCCCATCACGTGAATGGGACCAAATTTTTATGTCGTTGCTTCAAGTAATGACCCAACGATAAATCTTGCGATTGCATATGCCGAAAGAACGATAACAAGACCGATAATACCGCCTGTCATCCATCCTTTTGCTGTTTTTATTTGATCGTCATTACCACCTGCTGTCATCCAAAGGAATCCAGCATAAATTACAATCACAACGGCAATAATACCAAGAAGACCTAATGCAACATTAATGATACTTGCAATAGTATCGCGTACGTCTCTAGTACCAAGTCCAAGTGGCTCAGCTAATTCATTAATGTAAACATTAATTTGCGCTAGAGCTATTGTTGGAAAAAGAATCAAAGCAAGCATCGCGAATGGAGCAAGTTTTTTCAAAGTTTTTTTCATAAACCTCCGT
>JAYEKT010000091.1:3112-4333 GCA_034716735.1 Patescibacteria group bacterium | reverse complement strand
TTTCTACCCTTTGTGATATTTTTTTCATTACCCCCTGACATTAGCCACAGAAAACCGCCGTAGATAAACATCAACAACGCAATTGAACCAACTATGCCAAGAACCGCTTTAATAATTTTTCCAATAAGTTCTGGTATACTTATATCACCAAGAGGAGTAGGAACACTTATGCCACGTATTGGTATTGCGTCATAACTTTTTTCTGATGATGGGGGTGTTGGCACCGTTGGTGGCGCGCAAGAATTATCTATTGGAGTAGCTCCTGATACACAAGACAAATCTGTTATGCGGGCAGTTGTATAACTTCTGTCTTCACACATTTTTTGGCAAGTTGATAGTAATCTTTCGTATGAAGAATCGGCTGATAATGGAGTTGGTGAAAAATCAGGACAGGTTCCAGCGGCAGCGCATATAGTACAGTTGCAGGTTCCTCTTATATCAGTTGAATCCTCATCAACGGTTATTGTAGCGGTTGGTTCACATATTTCCAATACTGTATTATATGACTCTTCTCTATTAACACAGGCAATTGCAGCCTCTCGCGGATCACTTGGAATACTACCTGATTCACAGAGAATATAAGCAGGGTTTGTGCACCTTTCTATACATTCGTGTCCTAATTCAGTGCGATCTGCCGCTGTGAGAAGATATTCAACATCCCCATCTTCTATTGGACATCCTGAACAAACACATTTTCCTCGCAAATCATCTGCCAATACAGGATTTGCCAAAACTAAAAATAATCCTGCGGAAAACAAAAATAAACAAAGATAAAAAGCAATTTTTTTTAACATACTTTAGATTTGATTTAATCACAAAAGCCAGAACTGTTCCAACTACACCCTATGGCTTCCATTTCAATTCTTGAACACTCTTCTCTGTTCATACTTATATCAATTCTTCCGTCACAACAGCATACGCCTTCAGAAGTTTCTTTTAAGATTTCCTCATCTTCTCCACTTTCTGTTAATGCGCCGAGAACAAAATTAACGGCAATATATGAAACAAAAATTACAACAAGACCAATAGTTGCCCAAGTAAGGATATCTTTTCCTTTTTGAACTGACTTTTCATTACCACTTGATGTCAATAATGTGAAACCTCCATAAACAAACATCAAAAGCGCAATAGAACCAACAATTCCCAATGCGGCTTTAATAATTCTTCCAATTATTTCTGGAATACTTGTTGTCCCAAGAGGATTTGTGAGTTTTGTTGTTG
>JAYEKT010000091.1:0-3012 GCA_034716735.1 Patescibacteria group bacterium | reverse complement strand
GTTCTACTTCGCATTCTGTTCTGCATTCAAGTTTATCTCCTTCGCCAGAAGTCCATACCTTATTATCTCCACAACTTGACCCTGTTTTTGCTATATCACCCGTGCCAATAGCATCCATAAAAAATTGAACACCAATATAAGCTCCGAAGATGATTACGATTCCAATTACTGCGCCTACCAATATCTTTCTTCCGTTTTCAACTTTATCAGGCGCTCCAGCAGCAGTAAGCCAAACAAAACCTCCGTAAATAAACATTAAAAGCGCAAATGAGCCAGTAACTCCCAGTATAATCCTCGCAAGATTGCCAAAAACCTGCGTCATGTCGTTTAATGTACAATTTCCGTCTGATATACAACTAGGAAGAAGTGCTGGCAGAGCAAACGCAGGCGCGGCGACAGATAAAAATATAAAAATACAAGAAGATAAAAATATAAAAAAAGTTTTTTTTGGCATAATATTATCGTAAGGTTTGAGATATTCGTCTTGCCGCAAGCTCTATCGCATCTTTGGTCTCCATTGTTCTTGATATAATAGAGTCAATCATTTGCGCAAAGGCATCTTCAGCAGTATCTGGATCCACACCTTTGTACCATGTTTCAGCAGTTAATGTTTGGGCGACAAAAGTTCCTAAGTCCAAATCATCAAGCTGACTTTCAATTAACGCGCGAAGGGCTGTTGGTCTTTTTGCAATACTTAGATATTTATCAACCCTTGTTGGATCAGCGGCAAACTGAATAAAATCCCATGCTTCATCTAAGTGTTTAGATTTTTTAGATGCCACTTCAACCCAATAATTTGCATAATTTATTTCTGGCGCGCCTTCAATTTGTGGCGCTTTTGCAATTCCTAAATTAAGTTTTGGCGCGTTTGCCCTTATTGTAGGCAGATGATATGAATAACCGAAAAAGAATGCAATTTTTCCCTGTGTGAAGGCAGTTAGATTATTAGGCATTGCATCGTTCCACGAATAAACTTCTTTTGACGGCGAAGCAAAATCAGTATAAAAAGTTAAGGCCTCTTCTCCAGGAGGCAATGGTCGCCCCTCAAGTTCTGGCGGCATTTGATGAAAAGTAATTGAGCCCCTTTCATCAGTCATTTTAGTTCCATTCTGCATCATCAAAAGGGAAAGAATGTCAAAATATCTTTCTACATTATCGCTTGCGCCAAGCGCTGCGCCAGATTGCAGGATATTTCCGCTTCTATCTATTTTTGTCATTTTAGTTGTTGCTTGTTGAAAATTTTTCCATGTAGTTGGAACCTGGGCGATTTTTGCCGCATTTAAAAGGTCGCGATTATAAAATAGAACTAATGTGTCTAACGAGAGAGGAAGTCCATAAATTTTATCTACAGTTTTCCCCTTATTATCTGTAGTTGACATAATCACATCATCAAGCACGACATCTACAAAATTCTCTCGTAATTGTTTTAATGAAATGCTAGGTTTAGTTTTAAGCACTGTTGTCTTTTCTTTTTTAAATGTTCCTGTGATTGTGGTATAAGCCATTGTGATTTTTTCTGGAACTGAAGCAATTTTTGGTTTATATTTTCCCATCCAAGTGTTATGAATAGAAAAAATATCTGGTCCGCGATCTTCGGCCAAGGCATCTATAATTTCCTCTTCATACTCATCAAAACGAAGTTTGCGATATTCTATATTAATATGCGGACGAAGGGCGCGATACTCGGTAATAATTTCATTAAAGGCATCTGGACCATCAAAAACTCGCCAATATTTTAATGTGATTGGCTTTGTTGCTTCCTGAAGTTTCTTTTCGTTTGATACCTTACATGCTTGACCAGTTGTTAAAATAAAGGCAAAGATAAGAAGAAAAATAATAATTTTATAACGAAACATATTTTACAAAATTGTTTTTAAATATTTTTTAAACTCTGTTTTTAAATCAGACCGTTTTGAAACAATGTCAATGTTTGCTTTAAGCCAGCCAAGTTTTGAACCAACATCATAATATGTTCCATCAACTTCGCAAGCATAGAGTGGTCTTTTTTTAGAAAGCGCGAAAATTGCGTCAACCAACCAAAGTTCATTATCTTTGCCAAGTTTTGTTTTTTCTAAAATATCGAAAATATCTGGTGTTAAGATATAACCGCCAAGAGAAGCAAGTGTAGAAGGCGCTTTTTTAGGGCCAGGTTTTTCTACCACACGTTTAACTTCGTAAACACTCTTGTCTACTTTAATAGCATCTAAAATACCATATTTATTCGTATCTTCTTTTTTGACTTGATAAGCAGTAAGCACAGGGTCGGTGTATTTTTCATAAACATTCATTAGCTGTTTTAACCGCGGTTTTTTATTGCTTATAATTAAATCATCACCCCAAATCACAGCAAATGGTTCGTCTCCCACAACTTCTTTTGCGTTAAGCACAGGCGTTCCATTGCCATAAGGACCCTTTTGGCGAATATAAATAAAATTCGCAAGGTCGGCAATATGTTTAATTTCTTTTCTCATTTTTTCCTTGCCTTGTTGCTTGAGCCAGTTTTGAAGTTCGTAATTATAATCAAAATGATCCTCAACCGCGCGTTTGCTTGCGCCAGTAACCAAAATTATATCGCGGATTCCAGACGCAACTGCTTCTTCTACAATATACTGTATTACGGGCTTATCTACCACAGGAAGCATTTCTTTTGGCATTGCCTTTGTCGCTGGCAGAAATCTTGTTCCAAACCCAGCCACAGGTATTATAGCTTTTCTAATTGCTTGTTTCATATCTTTATTATTATACCAAAAAATCTTCTATTATTGCAAAGATTATTATTTGATGGTTATATATAAAGAAAGAGGATAACAGGGGTTTAATTTATCTTTTCCACAACTACACACATCTTCAAATTTTTGGCGCAACTCATCAACTTTTAAGATTGTATTAAAAAGCGCTTAGTATTGCAAAAGTTACTATTTTATTGTATAATAATACGAATGGAGAGGTGGCTCGAGTGGTTGAAGGCGTCGCTCTCGAAAAGCGATATGCCCGCAAGGGTATCGTGGGTTC
>JAYEKT010000090.1:0-2048 GCA_034716735.1 Patescibacteria group bacterium | reverse complement strand
CTTGTTTTTCCTATTGATGGGCGAGCTGCTAAAATTATTAAATCAGATTTTTGAAGTCCGGCGAGCATTGAATCAAGTTGGGCAAACCCAGTTGCTGTGCCTCGCAACTTACCCCGTTCTTTATGTAATTCATCAATACGTTCAAAGGCCTCGTCAAGAATGTTGCGAATTGGCACAAAGAGTTGTTTTAGATATTTTTGTGAGACAGAAAAAAGTTTTTGTTCTGCTTTGTCAAGCAAAGATTCTACATCTTCGGTTTCTTCATATCCTAATTGTGTAATATCTCCCGCCGCGCTGATTAACCGCCTTAAACTTGCTTTTTTTTGAATAATTTGTCCGTAATGTTTTGCATTAGAAGCAGTGGCAATGGTATTTGAAAGAGAAACTAAGTATGTTTTTCCTCCAATTTCCTCTAATTTTTTCTTTTCTTCCAATTTATTTCCTAAAGACAACAAATCAATTGGTTCGCGTTTTTTGTATAATTCAACCATTGCATCATAAATTGTCCGATGTGTGTCTTTATAAAAATCTTCTGGAGAAACAGTATCAGCCACTCGGATGATTGCATCTTTGTCAATTAAAAGAGAGCCCAGAAGTGATTGTTCTGCTTCTAAATTTTGTGGTGGAATTCTTTCAATTTGAGTAGTCATATCGTTTACATCTTAACGGAAATATTTATTTTGCGCAACTTTTAGTGTAATTAAAAATCCCCGAAGTATCGGGGATTATTGTGGAGATTCTATTGTAAAAACAACGTCAATAAATCTTACAACATCATTATCTAGTCCAAGACAGATATCAGCATGTCCACCAGGAAAGATTTTGCATCTAGTATCTTTGTAGCGACTTGTATTTGGAGGAGAAACTCTATCCTTTGCGCCAATAAAAGTATAAATTGCAACACCTTGTGGCTTGGGTTTGCTCATTAGATGTCTGAGTAGACGAGAGTTTGGCAAAATTTCCCAAGTGCTTGAGGCAAAGAAAACGCCCAGAAAACCTGCATTGGTTCCTTTAAATGGAGTTCCAATGGCAATAAAAGCATTGACTTTTTCTGCGCCACCAAGCTCGCGCAGATAATATAACGTGGCAATACCGCCCATGCTAATGCCAATAACATTACATTTTTTGGCTTGATATTTTTTCAGCGCTTCATTTACAAGTTTTGAAAGCGCGACTGCTTGAAAATGGATGGGTAAAAACGACATTAAGGATGGTCCCGGCGAAACAACTTTATATCCTTTATCCCTTAATTTTTCGACTATTGGTATAGAAACTGGCGAAGCGCTTGTAAAAAATCCTGGGGCAATTACAACAGGTATTCTGGTACTCATGATTCCCTCCTTTGTGTTTTTATTAAAGAACCATTTTTTCTAATCAAATCTTATCATAAATATGGTATAATTAAAAGGAATGATACAAAGATATAAACAATTTTTACGAAGTACTGCCATGCTTGTCGGGTTGATTGTTGGCGTGGGGATTTTTGGTGTTCCGTATGTGATTTCAAAAGCTGGTGTTGCGCCTGCTATTTTTTATTTTTTGATTCTTGGTTCTGCAATGATTTTAATCCAATTATTTTACGGAGAAGTTAATTTGCGCACAAAAGGAAAACACCGCTTAGTTGGATTTGCTGAAAAATATCTAGGGAAATGGGGGAAGCGTCTCACTGGGTTTGTTCATGTTTTTGGATTTTACGGAGGGATAATTGCGTATATTATTGTTGGTGGTGAATTTCTCCACATGCTTTTGAACAGTTTTTTGGGTGGTAATATTTTGGTTTATCAGATTGCTATTTTTGTATTTGTTTCAATATTTATTGTCGCAGGTTTGCGGTTATTATCTTGGGTAGAGGTTATTTTAACAAGCTTGCTTTTATTGGTTGTTTTAGCGATTTTATCTGTTGGTTTTCCTAATATCAGGGTTGAAAATTACAAGATGCTTGAATTTAGTTATTTATTTTTGCCGTATGGTGTAATACTTTTTTCTTTGGGTGGAAGCGCGGCAATTCCTGAAATAAAAGAGGTTTTAAAACGAAATTTAAAACTACT
>JAYEKT010000089.1:0-2049 GCA_034716735.1 Patescibacteria group bacterium | reverse complement strand
ATTGTAGAAAATGGATTAAAAAAGAAAATCTTTAAAAAAGATAAAGACGAAAATGTAATTGCAAAATTTAAAAAACTGCCAGACAGAGTTGTGTTGCGCGCTGACGGTACGGCAATTTATGTTACCAATGATTTAGCTTATGTGAAAAAAGTTTTTAAAGAAAATAAAGTAAACAAATTTGTTTATGTAGTAGGAGGCGAACAAGAATTATATTTTAAACAATTATTTCAGATATTTAAACAGTTGGGTTTTAAATATGATGTCCATCATCTAAATTATGGCATCGTCAATTTGCCGGAAGGAAGAATGAAATCACGCGAAGGAACTGTTGTTGATGCTGATGATTTAATTATGAAAATGGAAGATTATGCTACAAAAGAAATTAAAACACGACACGACTTTCTAAAACAAACCAATGTTGAAAAACGCGCAGAAGTAATTGCGCTTGCGGCATTAAAATATTTTATGCTAAATGTCGGACCAAAAAACAACATGATATATAATCCGCGCGCGTCTTTATCCTTTACAGGAAATACTGGACCATATCTTCTTTATACTTATGCAAGAATATCTAATATCTTGAAAAAAGCGCGGTCATCAAAAAAATCTAAAATTAATTTCTCTAAAATAGAAAGCAAAACAGAACATCAAATTATTGTGATGCTCGCTGATTTTGAAAATATCCTCAAAAAATCTTTAGATAATTACGACTCGTCAGAACTTACAAAATATCTTTATAATCTCGCAAAAACTTTTAGTGATTTTTATCGCGATGTTCGTGTAATTGATGCAGAGAAAGAAATTCGTGAAACAAGATTATTCTTTTTAAACTGCGTCCGCGAAGTGCTTGGAAAGGGATTGGGAATTTTGGGGATAGAATCACTTGAGAAAATGTAATTCTTTTGTTAATATAAAATCGATTTATAATTAACCACAATTTTCTATGTTTAAGAAAGATGAGGCAGGAGGAGAAACAATTATTGCCGCTGGCGTAAGAGTCGAGGGCGATTTTACAAGTAAAGGGAGGGTTATTATCGATGGCGAAGTCATGGGTAATGTTAAAACTGAAGATGATATTCATATTGGCGAACAAGCAAAAATTATTGCCAATGTTCATGCGCGTAATGCGATTGTCGCAGGAGAAATAAAGGGAAATGTAAGAATAAAAGATAGATTAGATATTACATCAACATCAAAAATTAAAGGCGATATAACAGCAAGTGTTCTTACTATGGAAGCTGGCGCTGCGTTAAGTGGCAAATGCTCTGCTGGAGATGTATCTATACAAAAAACAAAACCTGCAAACGCAAAAGCGCAAGATGAGCAAAAACGCGAAGAAGAGCCAAAAAAAGAAACTCCACAAGAGTAAAATATGTATACTTATTTATACGACAGCTTTGTTTCCGACCCAAAGTATGCCAAAATTTTGGGCAACATTGAAACACGTATAACTGACTTGGGAATTCAGGGACGCATTGATCGTGTCTCGGTTTTTAAAAATCCAAAGGAAATCTTGAAAGAGGCAATACGTCGCAAATCTACGACAGTAGTAATAGTTGGAAACGACGATACTATAAGAAAAACTATTGAAGTAATTCCTGATTTTGATTTAACTTTTGCAATTATTCCTATTGGTTCACCAAACCAAGTAACAAAATATCTAGGCATACCAGAAGGAGAACTTGCCTGCGATACGCTTTCTGCCCGTATTATAGAAAAAATTGATTTGGGAAGAATAAATAATAAATTTTTCTTCTCAAATGTAGCAATTCCTCAAACTTCTGCATCTGTTAGATGTAATGAAAGCTTTGATGTAACCCCTGAAGATGTCGGCGGCGTTTATATTCATAATCTTCCTTTTCCCAGTGATTCTTTTGAGCCGCCGGTAAATACATCTTATCCTTGTGATGGTATTTTGGATTTATATATAACAACTCCTCCAAATTCTGTTTTTGGAAAAGTAAAGTGGATGCTCGGAAAATCAGGAAATATCTCAAAAAATAGAATCAGTGTTATACCAGTAAAAAGATTAGATATTAGAGCCGAAAA
>JAYEKT010000088.1:0-2073 GCA_034716735.1 Patescibacteria group bacterium | reverse complement strand
AAAGCAAAAAAGAAAAGGCATACATCAGGTATGAAAGTGCTCCGGCGGAACAATGTCAAATAGACTGGGGGTATTTTGGGACACTAAAATACGGGCAGTACCATAGAAAAGTCTGGTGTTTTGCAATGATAGAAAGTTATAGCCGGATGCTTTATTTAGAATTCACGCACTCATGCAAAATGGACTTATTTATTGGATGCCATATACGCGCGTTTAATTTTTTTGAAGGAACCCCGAAAGAAATTTTACATGATAATTTAAAAACAGCAGTTATTGAAAGAGACGGGCGGCTTGTTCGGTTTAACGAAAGGTATTTAGATTTTTTAAGAGCACACCATATTGTTCCAAACGCCTGTAATCCTTATCAACCACAAGAAAAAGGGAAAATTGAGAAAGGCGGCATTCATTATATACGTAATAATTTTTGGCCATTAAGGGAGTTTAAGGATATAAACGATTTAAATGAACAGGCATCAAAATGGCGTGATGAGATAGCAAATGTAAGAATACAACAGACGATACAAGATAAGCCTGTAAACAGGTATCAACAGATAAGAATGCGGCCATTTTTAAAAGATTGCATTGACCATAGGGAGACAAAATTCAAAAAAGTATACCGGGATTGCAGGATATGGTTTGATTGTAATTATTACGGCGTGCCCTATGGGGTGGTAGGTAAAGAAGTAACTGTTAAGGCAGATAATCAAGAGGTGATAATCTATTACAAAACTCAGGTACTCGCCCGGCATGAAAGATGCTGGGAAAAACATAAAGGCATTGATAACCCAAACCACATAAAAGATCTTCTTAAAAACAAAACAAGAGCTTTTGCGTCCAAACAACAGGAATATTTTCTTTGTCTTGATCCGTTCGCCCAAGAATATCTGGATGCGCTTAACAATGCGAATTTACCTGTGAAGAAAAATATCCAACATCTGTTAAAACTAAAAGATGAATACGGCGCGCACGCTTTAATCTTTGCCTGCAAGGCTGCTATTAAACACAATGCGTTAGGCGCGGATTACGTAGAAAATATTTTGCTGCAGCAACGGGCCCCCGCGGCCACATACCTTCCGGTTGTTATGAAACAGGAAGAATATAACAGCTTAATAATAACCGAAGCAGATCTTGCTTTTTACGATAATCTTATCTTTACAAATAATAAAGAGGAAAAATAAAATGAAGAATATTAATGAAATAAAAGAAAAACTCCGTTCCCTACGCCTGCACCAAATGTCTCTAGAATTAGAACAAATCTTAAATGAATCTACCAAAAAAAATGCGTCACACCTTACCTTTTTAGAACGCCTGGTTGACATGGAGACAGATAATCGACATCAACGCTCAATAGAATACAGAATTAAAAAAGCTAAATTACCTGAATTAGTAACCATCGACCAGTTTGATTTTAATTATCACAAAACCAGGACTCAGAACAAACAACGCATATTAAATCTTTTAGACCGGTCATTCCTTGAGTCCAAAACAGACATCATCTTCATGGGGCAGCCTGGAGTCGGAAAATCCTTCTTAGCAGAGTGTGTTGGCTTAGACTGCTGCAAATCTAACTGCAACGTCTTATATGTTAAAACTATGGATATGATCAATCAACTTATAGCATCTGAAGCTGACCGCACGCTTCATAAAAAACTTGATTATTATCGGAAAGCTCAATTATTGGTGTTGGACGAGCTAGGTTATTTATCGTTGAATCAACAGGGCAGCGATCTTCTTTTCCAAGTAATATCAGGGCGTCATTCAGTGAATAGTACAATTATCACGACGAATCGTACCTTTAAAGATTGGGGAGAGATCTTTTATAATACCACTGTTGCTTCTGCCGTAGCTGACCGGCTTGCTGCCAATTCGGAAGTCATATTATTGGAGAGAAGTTATCGGCCAGAACTAAATAGAATCAAAAAAAATAAAAAAACTAAATAAAACCTTTAACGAAGTTATAAGCAGACATCTTTTTGTCTTTTTTTCTTCGAATGCAAATAAACTGTATCTTCTGCTCGTCATGGTAAACTTTTACCCCGTTGCATTTGGTAAACTTTTACTCCGTTGTTGATA
>JAYEKT010000087.1:0-9331 GCA_034716735.1 Patescibacteria group bacterium | reverse complement strand
CGCATAATGCGTGCCTGTTTATTTTTTTTCTTTTTAATGATAATCTGTGATTGATATGTACAAAGAATTTCTTAGGAAATTTGATTGGTTTCTTTTTGCCGCTGTTTTTTTATTGGTTGTTTTGAGTTTGGCAACAATTTATAGTATTACTCTTTCTCAAGAACAGCTTGATTTTTTGTTTTTCAAAAAACAGCTTATTTTTGCCATTATAGGTTTTGTGGCAATGGGCGTTTTAACAGCGCTTAATTATACTGCCCATCGTTCATCTGCTTTTTATTATTATGCTTTAAGCGGACTTCTTTTATTATTTGTTTTATTTTTTGGCGTCACTGTGCGGGGAACAAGCGGGTGGTTTGATTTTGGCGCTTTTAGTTTTCAGCCAGTAGAGTTTACCAAACTGGCTTTGGTTATAGTATTTGCAAGATTTTTTTCAAAAAATTTAAAATACAAACGAAGTGAACGTTTATTAATTTCTAGCGTTTTAATTGTTGTAGCGCCGATTGTGTTAGTTCTTTTTCAACCAGATTTTGGTTCAGCTATGCTTTTGTTTGGTCTTTGGTGCGCCTTGATTCTTTCTTTAGGAATTCGGCGATTGCATCTAATCATAGCAACAGTCGCTATTGTAATAACATCTTTATTTTCATGGTGGTTTTTAACTGGTTACTATGACTCTATAAAAGGACAAGATAACCATATTGTTTTTAAAGTTGTCCAAGAGTATCAGATAGAAAGAGTTTTGATATTTTTTGATTCTTCACGAGACCCTTGGGGAAGTGGGTATAATATTCGTCAGGCGATTATTGCCATTGGTTCAGGCCAACTTTTTGGACGTGGTCTTGGTTTTGGCGCTCAGAGTCAGTTGAAATTTTTGCCAGAATCACAGACGGATTTTATTTTTGCTGTTATTGCTGAAGAGCTTGGATTTTTTGCAGTTCTATTTATGTTAATTTGTTTTGGCGTAATTTTTTACCGTGGTTTTAAGATAGGTTTTAAAAGTAAAGATAATTTTGCTTTTATATTGGCGCTTGGAATAACATTTTTGATTTTTATTGAAACAGTTATTAATATCAGTATGAACCTCGGTCTTTTTCCTGTTGCAGGACTAACTTTGCCGTTCTTAAGTTATGGCGGAAGCTCTTTAATTATTCATATGATGATGATTGGGATTTTACAAAGTATTGCCGTGCGTAGATGATTCTTGACTATTTTTGAGTAATATGATAAGATAGTATAAGAAAAAAAATTTGAAATCTGAAATCATAAATCTGAAATTAATTTATGGAAATTACAAAACTTAACGCGCAACTTAGAGAAAAAGTAGGTAGTGGGCTAAATGCTTTTCGTAAAGAAGGGTTGGTGCCTGCTGTTGTTTATGGTCATGGATTTAAATCACAAAACATAGCCGTAGAATATACTCCTTTTGAAAAAGTTTATCAAAAAGCAGGTGAAAGTTCGCTTGTAGATTTAAAAATTGGTGAAGCTGAACCTATTAAGGTTCTTATTCAGGATACTCAAAAAGATGTTAGAAGCGATAGATTTATTCACATTGATTTCCGTCAAATTAAGATGACAGAAAAATTAGAAACTGATATTGTTTTAGAATTTATTGGCGAATCAAGGGCAGTAAAAGAAATGGGTGGTATTTTAATCAAGAATTTGGATGCAATTGCCGTTAAGTGTTTGCCAACTGCGCTCGTTTCTCAAATTGAAGTTGATTTATCAATACTTGAGGAATTTGGAGATGTGATTCGTGTGAGTGATATTAAATTACCTGAAGGGATGGAATCCATAGAAGAATTAGAAACAGTTGTGGCAACAGTTGCAGAACCTCGCAGCGAAGAAGAATTAGCAGAAACAGAAAAACCAACCGAAGAAGATGTAGAAGGTGTGGAAGTCGAGGGTAAAAAGAAGGAAGAAGCGCCTACTGAAGGCGATGAAGAAAAATTTGCAGACGCAAAAGCGCAAAATGAGCAAAAGCGCGAAGAAGAAAAGACAAAAAAATAATATAAATAAAATTTTGTAAAACCCTCCGAAATTCGGGGGGTTTTGTGTTATAATAAAAACATGAAGAAAAGAAAGAAACAGCAAACAAAGAATAAACTTTTTGACAAAGAATTTTTAATAATCGTTTGGATTATTATTTGTTTTTTTATTGCCGCTTTTTCGTTTGTTTGGATAATGGTTAGAATTGAAATTTTGAATACACAACCATCAGGCGTGATAGTTGAATTTGAAGATGGGGAAGGTGGTAGAGTTTTATCTTCAGATGAAATCAAATCACCGCTTATAGCTGTTATCATTGATAATTACATACATAGTCGTCCTGTTATTGGATTATCAAAAGCGCTTTTTGTATGGGAGGCGCCAGTTGAGGCAGGTATTACACGTTTTATGGCAATATATCCTTTGAATAAGAATGAAGAGATAGAAAAAATTGGACCAGTACGTTCACTCCGTCCTTATTTTATTGATTGGGCCGCAGAACTCGGCGCAATTATCATTCATTGTGGTGGAAGCCCAGATGCGCTTGATAAAATTCAAACAGATTACACTCGACACATAGATCAATTTTATAATTTCAACTATTTTTGGAGAACATGGAAAAGATATGCCCCGCATAATGTTTTAACTTCTACAGAAAATTTGCGAGAGGCAGTTGACGATATGGATTATAAAACATCAGATTTTGATTCGTGGAAGTTTAAAGAAGGCGCAGATATTTTAGAACGTCCTAAAAGCCAAGAAATTTTGGTTGATTTTTGGTTGCCAGAACATAAGATAAAATGGAAATATAATTTGAGAAGAAATGATTATGAACGAATGCAGGGCGGTGAAGTTCACAAAGATGAGGATGGAAATGAAATCCGCGCGAAAAATATCGTAATTCAATTTACAGATGTGGAAATTATTGATGCTGTTGGTCGTCGTGAGATAAGAACAATGGGAGAAGGAATAGCAGGTGTTTTTATGGATGGAAAAAGAATCAACGGGTCTTGGAAAAAGCCATCACAAGAAGCGCGTACAAGATTTTATAATGAAGATGGCGACGAGATATTTTTTAATTCAGGAACGACTTGGATTGAAGTCGTCCCGACTGACATTCATATAGAAGTTGACTCTTTAAATTAAGCGTTTTTATTTGTTTAAATAATTTTTTATAATATCTCATTCCATCTTTCCCCGCAACCAATGCGGACTTTGGTTCGTATTTTTTTATTTCTGGTGGAAGATTTTTATACTGTTCTGTTGTTAGGTAGGGGAGATTAGCAGTAATCAAGATATTATCATTTGTTTTAATTTTTTCTAAAAGATTACTGTATACAAATTTTACTCGGTTTGCCACGTCATGTTTTTTCGCATTTTTTTGCGCAATTTTCAGCGCTTCTTTCGAAGAATCAATCGCCACCACTGTCATTCCCGCTCCCCCCCTTGTCATTCCCGCGGAGGCGGGAATCCACTTCAAAATAGAAATCATAATACATCCAGAACCTGTACCAACATCAATCAATGTAATCGGGCGTTTAGAATTTGAAATTATTTTCAGCGCTTTTTCAACCATTGATTCTGTCGCTGGTCTTGGAATTAAAACATTTTCATCAACATAAAAATTCAATCCATAAAATTCCTTGTTGTTTGTAATATATGCAACTGGTTCATGTTTGGCGCGGCGAACAATTAGTTTTTTAAATTTTTCTAATTGATTAGAAGTTAATTTTTTTTCAGAATGCGCAAATAAAAATGTCTTATCTTTTTTTAAAACAAAACTCAAAAGTGCCTCTGCATCCAAAGCAGGGGAGTTGCTTGTCTTTAATTGTTTTATAGCCCAAATCAGGGCTTGTTTTATTGTCATTTTTACAAAACCCCCATCCCGATTGGGATTAGGGGGTTGTTTTTATTTCTCCTTTTTCTTCATTTCTTTTTTGCGTCGCCATTCCATAATTTCAGAAGCCCAGACAATTGGTCCGCCCAAGATTATAATCGGAAAATACCATTTGCTTTTCTCACCAGTATAAGAAAAAGCAAAAACAAAAAAGAACATCCCAAGAACAGTCCAAAGAAGCAGGGCTACAATAATCAAAAGCGTCCAGCTCATTGTTTCCTCCTTTATTTTTGTAATTCAGATTTCAAAAAATTAATAATATCTTCCAAATCACCATCCAAAATCTCAGAAATTTTACTCCAATTTTTTCCAACCCGATGGTCTGTAATTCTATCTTGTGGAAAATTATAAGTGCGGATTTTTTCTGAACGTTCGCCCGTTCCAATTTGTGAACGACGCGCTTCGGTTTCTTCTTTCATTCGTTTTTCTTCTTCCATTGCAAAAAGTTTTGCGCGAAGCACTTGCATTGCTTTTTCTTTGTTTTGCAATTGAGAACGTTCGTCTTGACACGATACAACAATATTAGTTGGGAGGTGGGTAATACGAACTGCAGAATAAGTTGTCTGTACTGATTGCCCGCCATGCCCTGACGCAAGAAAAGTATCAATTTTCAAATCTTTTGGTTCTATTTTTACATCAACTTCCTCTGCTTCAGGCAAAACTGCCACAGTGGCAGTAGATGTATGAATCCTTCCCGATTTTTCTGTTTCAGGAATTCTTTGCACGCGATGCACACCACTTTCATATTTTAAATTACCATAAACATTATCACCTTTTACAGAAAAAATTACTTCTTTAAAACCATCCACACCAGAACGACTTGAAGACAACAAGCTATTTTTCCATCCACGTCGTTCTGCATAGCGGGTGTACATTCTGAATAAGTCAGCGGCAAAAATTGCTGCCTCGTCCCCACCAGTGCCAGCGCGAATTTCTACAATCACATCTTTCTTATTTTTCGGGTTGCTTGGGGTCATCAACTCTTTTAATTCTGCTTCTATTTTTTCTTTTTCTTCGCCTTCAACTAATTCAAGTTCTTCTGCTTTTTCAATGATTTTTTTAAGTTCGTTATACTCTTTTGCCAGTTTTGCAATTTTTTTTGGAGATTTTAAAATTTCTGGGCTAGCAAGCTCGGTTTCTAACTCTTTTAATCTTTTTTGGATTTTTGTAATTGCTTCGTTCATTATTTCTCCGTCTTGTCTTTTTTTGCCTTCTTTTCTTTTCTTTTTGCTGTTTTTGAAGTTCTGCCTTTTCTCACAGCTTTTGCAACTTCTTTCTTTTGGATTTTCTCTCGGAATTTTTCAACTCTTCTGGCAGTATCTACTAATTTTTGTTTGCCAGTATAAAAAGGGTGGCAATTACTACAAAGTTCAACATCAATTTTATCCATTGTTGAACCAACTTCAATAACATTCCCGCAAGCGCAGGTAATTTTTGCTTTTTTATGATATTCTGGATGTGTATCTTTTTTCATATAAACCAATTTTATCCTACAACTTTATTTTTGTCAAGTAATTTTAACGGGATTTTAGCAGGATAGACGACTGTCCTATTAAAATTACTTGACTAATCCAGCTTAATTTGCTAATCTTTAATTAAATTAATTAATCACACACCCTTTTTTTAGGTCTTGTCTAAAATTACTAATTTTAGATAGCAGGGAGGGGAGGTATTTAAAGACTATGATTAAAATTCCTACATTGGAGGAAATGTTAAAAGCTGGGCTTCATTTTGGGCACAAACTTTCAAGAAGATACCCAAAAATGAATGAATATATTTTTACCAGCAGAAATAGTGTCCATATAATTGATTTGGAAAAAACCCAAGAAAAGCTTAAAGAGGCATTAGAATTTTTACAGGAAACCGCGTCAAATGGTGGCACGGTTCTTTTTATTGGCACAAAACCCCAGGCGCTTCCGATTGTGGAGAAGTATGCAAAAGAGTGTGGAATGCCATATATTAATGAACGATGGCTTGGCGGAACAATCACAAATTTTTCTGTTGTTAGTAAATCAATTAAAAAGTATAATGATTTGGTAGAAAAACAAAAAACTGGCGAATTGAAAAAATATACAAAAAGAGAACAAGTAATGTTTGGAAAAGAGATCGAAGATATGGCAAGAAAAGTTGATGGTATTAAAAATCTTCAGAAAACTCCAGATATACTTTTCGTTTTGGATATAAAAAATGAAAAAACTGCAGTAACTGAAGCGGGAAAAAAGAATATCCCTATTGTTGCGGTTTGCGATACAAATGTAAATCCAGACAAGGTCCAATATGTCATTCCCGCAAATGATGATGCAATCAGTTCTATTGAAATGATTGTTGGTTTGGTTGCTGAAGCGGTGAAGGAAGGAAAGGCAAATCCATCATCCTTAGCTTCCACCCCTGCTAAAGCCACGGAGGACAAAGAAAAGAAAGAGAAAAAAGAAGTAAAAGAAAAGACAGAAAAAGTTGAAAAGAAAAAAGAAGATAAAATTCAAAAAGACAATAAAAAATAAATTATAATTTTATGAGCACAAAAGACATCGTAAAATTAAGAGAAATGACTGGCGCTGGTATGATGGATTGTAAAAAGGCGTTAGAAGAAGCTGATGGCGATATTAGCAAAGCAGTTGACGTTCTTCGCAAAAAGGGCGTTCTTAAGGCAACTAAAAAAGGCGAGCGTACAACTGGTGAAGGTTTAGTGCATGCTTATATTCATACTAATGGAAAAGTGGGAGCTTTGGTGCAAATGCTTTGCGAAACTGATTTTGTTGCAAGAAATGAAGAATTCAAAAAATTGACTCATGATATTGCCATGCAAGTTACTGCTATGTATCCTTCTTATCTTGCCCCAGAAGATGTGCCTGCAAATGTTGTTAAAAAAGAAAAAGAAATTTATCTTGAAAAATTAGGCGATAAACCAGCTGATGTAAAAGAAAAAATTATTGAAGGAAAACTCGCGAAATTCTATTCGGAAGTATGTCTTTTAAAACAGCCATTTTTTAAAGACGAAGATGTAACAATAGAAGAATTGATTCAGCAAAAAATTATAAAGATAGGTGAGAATATTAAGGTAAAAAAGTTTGAAAGATTTAGTTTTTAAACATGGATAATAAAGAAATTCTTAATCAAAGCTACAATGATTTGGCGCCATTATCCAATCGTTGGCGCAAAGAATTTCGACTTCACAAAAAAACACTTGATTTGGTTTTGGAGCGCGTACCAAACTTATGCGACAAAAGAACACTTGACATTGGATGTGGCATAGGTGTTTTGGTTCGCGCTTTTTCAAAACTTGGCGCGCAGGCAGAAGGAGTAGATAAACACATTCTTGTTGAATGGGGAAATCTTGATGATGTTAAAAAGATATGGGACGAGAAAAATATAAGAATAAACGTGAATGATTTTTTTAATGCGCACTATCCTGAATCATCATTTGACATCATCACTTCTGAAGATTTGTTTGAGCACTTAATGTATTCACAAAAAGAATTTTTGGATAAGGTTTATAAAATACTACGACCAGGCGGATGTTTATTTTTAGCAACTCCTAATTTGGTAACCATCTTAAAGCGTATGAGGATGTTGTTTGGTAGAAGTCCTCATTGGGATTTAGATGATTTTTTTCTAAAAAAACAGCCATTTGGTCATGTTCGTGAGTTTACTAAATATGAACTTAGACGTATGGCTGAACTATCTGGTTTTGAAGTGGTTGATATTAAAGCGCATAATGTTTATTTCAATAAAAAATGGCTAAGCAAGCAAAGCAAACTCGCAAAAGCAATTAGTTATTTATTATCATCTTTGTTTCCAAACGGACGAGATGTTTTGTTTTTGATTGCAAAAAAACTTGTTCATTGATAATATAAAAAAGGAGGAAAGATGCGCTGGGTAATAATAGCGTTTGTAGTTCTTTGTTCTTGTAGTGTTTCAAGAAGAATTAATTTTGGAGAAGATTTTTCTGACAGAGTGGAGACAATAAAGGGCTTGAGCAGGGTTTACATCATTGCCTATAAAAATAATGAGATTGCAGTAACATACACTCATTATTTACCTTTTGATACTGAAGCAAGTCGCCACAGCGCTTGTGTTCAGTTTGCAGTTCCAGTCGAAGACAGACCAGGCGCGCTTCACAATATCTGTGTCGACAGCAGAAGAAGAGTGGTGAAAATTTTCGTCGGCACTAATGATGGCGTGACAGAAACATACACTTGTTTAGATGAAAAAAATCGTAGAATGTGTTTGCTTATGCAATATCGGTTTGATTGGATTTACGAGGATTTAGAAGTGGAAAGACGGATTACAGAAGCGCTTTATCCTGACCAAACAGAAATAGAAGATAAAGATTCAGAAGAATAATTTTTTATAGAGACCCTTTGATAAATTCAGGGTCTCTTTTTTATTTTCTTTAAAATTGTGGTAAAATATAAATAGTAATTAAAATCTAAGCAAATTAAATATATGGCAAAAATACACGTAGCTATTAACGGCTTTGGCCGCATTGGTCGCAATACCCTAAAAGCGGCTTATGACCATTTTAAAATGAAAAATATAGAGCTTGTTGCAGTGAATGATTTAATGGACACAGAATCTTTGGCGCAACTTTTAAAATACGATAGTGTTTATGGAAAATGGGGACATAAAATTTCGTATGACAAAAAACATTTAATTATAGATGGTAAAAAGATTTTGGCGTTTCAAGAAAGAGAGCCAGCAAATTTACCATGGAAAAAATTAAAAGTTGATGTTGTTTTAGAATGCACTGGGTTTTTTACAAAAACCGAACTTGCTTCACTGCATCTTAAAGCAGGCGCAAAAAAAGTAATCGTTTCTGCGCCAGTAAAAGATGGCGCGCCGACTTTTCTTTTAGGTGTTAATGCAAAAAAGTATAAAAATGAAAAAGTTATAAACATGGGGTCATGCACAACAAATTGTGTTGCGCCTGCATCGCAAATTATAGAAAACGCTTTTGGAGTTAAAAAAGCGCTGATGACAACCGTTCATGCTGTAACAGCCGCGCAAAATTTAGTAGATGGCGCGCCAAAATCTAGTAAAAAAGATTATCGTCGCGCGCGTTCTGCATTGGTAAATATCGTTCCAACAACAACTGGCGCGGCAGTTGCAACAACAGAAGCAATTCCAAAACTCAAAGGAATTTTTGATGGTCTTGCGGTTCGTGTGCCAGTATCTACTGGCTCGCTTTCAGATTTTACTTTCTTGCTCAAGAAAAAAACAACAGTAGAAAAAGTGAAAAAAGTTTTCAAAAAAGCAGCAAAAACATCTCATAAAGGAATCATTGAAGCAAGCGAAGACCCATTAGTTTCAACAGATATTATTGGCAACCCACACTCATCTATTGTGGATTTAGGAATGATAAAAGTTGTTGATGGAGATTTACTCAAAATCATGGCTTGGTATGATAATGAATGGGGCTATTCATGCCGACTAATAGAATTTGCAGAAATA
>JAYEKT010000086.1:0-2101 GCA_034716735.1 Patescibacteria group bacterium | reverse complement strand
GTTAAAATTCTTACTATGTGGATTCCTGCCTTCGCAGGAATGACATCTTTGGAGGTATTTCGCAATTCAAGGTGTTTTGTTTTGGTTGCAGAAAAAACAAAACCAACAAGAGCGACAAAAAATAAAACAAAAACCAAGCTTGCTCCTGTAAACAACTCATTAAATGTAGGCGCATACCACTCTGCTCCCACAGAAATTTGGCTTTGATAATTTAAAAAACCGATTTTTACTGTCTGAAGCCAATAAAAAATTAAATTATCTGGGAAATAAGGATTTATAATTAATCCTGCAACAAGACCGAGAAGACAATAAAAGAATAATCTTAAATTTAATTTTCTGTTTACCAAAAAGGATGAAAAACAATAAAAAACAACCAACCCCAAGACCACTGGCCATGAACCATGAGTCCAAACATATAAAAAGGAGAGCGCAAAAAGCCAAATTGGTTTATTTTTAAAAAGTACATAAAGAGCAAGGACTAAAATAATAATTGCCAAAACCCCGGACTTTGCCAAGTTAATACGAAAGAGGAATGGATAAGTTGATAAAAGAATTAAAATGTAAATTAACGCGCCACGAATTTTAAACGAGCGCAAAAACCAATACACAACTGCCACAAGTAAAGCGGCAAAGGATACGCTTGCTATTTTTGCGCCAAATAAAGTTCCAAAAAGAATTATAAACGGGATAAGAAAAATGTGATACAAAAGATGGTGGTCGGTAAAATAATCTTTTAACCCAGTAAATTGCAACCATGGAAAATCATCCACTACTCCATCTTTTATCATCTCACCTATTTTTGCGTGATAAAAAGAATCTGGATCTGGAAATGTATTAAATGGTTGAATTACAAAAAAGAAGAAAAGGAAAGATAATACAAAAATAATAAAGCAACAAAAAAGAGTCCTCGCCAAGCACGGGAACGAGGACTTTATATTTTTTTTACCTCCTATTTTAATTTCTTTTTGAAATAGTCTACCCATGGATTTTCTACAGGATTAACTCTGTTTAATGCGCCTAAGTAAAAGCTCACCAAACTGCTAAATGCCAAACATTCCAATGAGGCCAATAATTTATCTTTTGATTTTAATTTATAATCAACAATTGAAATTTTATTCTTTTTTACAATTTCTTTTGTTAAAGAATATCTTTTTTGATTTTTTTTGTGATAAAAATTTGATTCGAGAAACAAAAATACAAGATTTTTCTTTCCTTTATCTAACCCCTCCATTAAATGATGATTTAATTCTGGTAATTCAAAATAACAAGCAAAATTTTTCGCTGTCTCGTGTAATTGATTTTGAAATGCGTGAAGATTTCCAACTAAAAACTCTGAGCCAACAACAACTGGAATTTTACCATATAATTTTTTTGCCATCTTTTTAGAAAAATCTTTCTGTATCAAGATATTTACTTGTGGTTTTTTGATTTTTAAGACACCTGTTTTACTTAAGATTCCCAAAATTCCAAAAATTGAATAACCCAAACCAAATCTTGGCGCGCCAGATGGATTATGTTTTGTATCAAAAATTACAAGTGAGATTTTATTTTGCTTTGCCCGCTTTTCCAACAAACCACCGCTTGTCAAACAAACAATTTTTGCTTTCCTTTTTTTAGCATCTTCTAAACAAGAAAGCGCCTCTTCGGTATTTCCAGAATAACTTGAAAGGATTACAAGCGTATCTTTATTCACAAATTCTGGAAGAAAATAATTATTTACAATCACAAAAGGCGACTCCAAAGAGTCGCCAAAAACTGATAAAACAATATGCGCGCCAAGCGCCGAACCACCCATTCCAGCCACAACTATATTTTTAACTTTTTGTTTTTTGATTTTCAAGCGCAAAGCCGCATGCCAAACATCTTGGCATTGATTTTTTAATCCAGATATAGAAGATAAAACTTTGGCTTCGTCTGATTTCATAAAATCAAGTGTGGATAATCCCACATCTTGATTTTATTGTACCTCAATTGCTTGAACTGGGCAAGATTTGGCTGCCATTTCAATATTTTCTGGTGTGTCGCCTTCTGGATCTAAAACCTCTGCTGCATTAGCGTCATTCATTTCAAAAACATTTGGAACCATTGCTACGCATGTTCC
>JAYEKT010000085.1:4261-9382 GCA_034716735.1 Patescibacteria group bacterium | reverse complement strand
TTTAGAAGTATTTCATAAAGGATTTAGGGGATATGGTGGCAAGTGTCTCCCAAAGGATATCCGCTCACTAATTCAATTAGGAGAAAAAGCGGGAATATCATTAGAACTACTAAAAAAAGTTGAAGAATTAAACAATCAATTGGTTTCAGAAAAATTGTCAAACAAAAACTAAATACCTTTCTGTCTAAGAAGAGTGTTGATTGTTTTAAGTAAAATCATTGCGTCAAGTAGCGCTGAACGATTTTTGATATAAAATAAATCATATTGCAATTTTTTAAGATTTTCTTCAATTGTTCCTGCATACGGATAATTAATTTGCGCCCAACCGCTTAGTCCGGGTTTTATTAAATGCCTTAATGTATAAAAGGGCATTTTTTCTTGTAATTTTTCAACAAATTCTGGTTGTTCTGGTCTAGGTCCAAAAAAACCCATTTCACCGCGCAAAACATTTATAATCTGCGGAAGCTCATCTATTCTGGATGCTCTTAAAAATTTTCCTAATCGTGTTATTCTATCGTCATCTTCACTGGCAAATTGCGCGCCATCTTTCTCAGCATCAATAGACATTGTTCTAAACTTTACGATTTCAAAAATTTTTCCGAATTTTCCAACTCTTTTTTGTCTATAAAAAACTGGTCCATTGTCATCAATTTTTATTGACAAGGCAACAAAGGGAAGTAATATCAACATAACAATACCTATAACTGCAGAAAAAGTAAAATCAAAAATAACCATAGTGGTATCATAAAATTTTTTCTCTCCTTCTCGCAAATTTTGCAAAAACCAATGTTCTGTTACGGCTGAAACAGGAATTTTACTTGTAAGAGTTTCATAAAATGCAACAAAATCAATAAAAGCTATTTTATATGCAATACACGCATAAAGATGCTGGACTAATTCTTTAGATTCAATTAAACTTGAAGGAACAATAATCGTATCTATTTTTTTCTTAAAAAGCAGATAATCTAAGTCGGCCAAACTATATTCTGAGACCGCTCCTGAAAAATGCCCATTCTTTTTATCAATACTGATAAAACCAACCATTTTATAGCCAAGTTGTGGTTTATCTTTAATTATTTTGATGATTTCTTCTGCTTCTTTGTTTTTTCCGATGATTAAAATACGATTTTTGAGGACTGACGACGAAACAAAACGATTATATAAACTTCGCCAGGCGAAGAATAATAGGGCAAAAACACCGAGATTGATAAAAAGATTGGTTTTAGGGGCAATGCCAAGCGCTGGAATTAAATAAAAAATAGCTACAGCCAAAAGCGCGTTAATTCCTAAACTTTCAAAGAATGTGCGCCAAAAAGCAGCGGTATTTTTTGCGCCAGAGATATCGTATAATCCATTTATATAAAACACTATTATCCAAATAATATATATTATTGTAAAAGGAACAAAGTGGAGTTGCCATTTTTCATAGGTAAATTCGCTTTGATAACGCAAAAGAAGCGCAAAAAACAACGAGGCATAAAGGATAATCAAATCCACCCCGAGAAGAAGTTGTTGCTTTAATTGTATTAGCTTTGTTGGCATTTTTAGTTGCAAAATTATCTATTTTTTGCTATATTTTATACGACTTGACTATAGCTTAAAATCATAAATTTATCAACCCCTATGATTAAAAAAATTACTATTATATTAATAATTATTGGCTTTTTGGCGATTGGTGTTTTTGCTGTATTAAAATGGCAAAAGGCAAGGGAAGAAAAACTAATGCTTTCTTTTCTTGCTACAGAACAGCTTAAAGATGATTATAATAGCGCAATAAACGCAGAAGAAAAAATGAAAAATTCTGAAATTTTGGCTCCATACATAAGCGCAGGTTTTTATTGGAAAATTTTGGCAGACAATACTGGAGAAAAACTTTTTTATAAAAAAGCAGTCAATGCATATTTAGATGCGATAGAAAAGTTTGGTATGGGTTACTATATACCTTATGCAAATTTGGCAGGTGTTTATCAATCGTTGGGTGACTTTGAGAAAGCCGAAGGGATGTTAAAAAAAGCGTTGCTAATAGTTCCAGGTGAATCACCGCTTTATATTCGTTTGGTAGAGCTATATCGTTATGATATGAACAAATCTCCAGAAGAAATTTTAGCAGTTTATGATAATGGAATGGGTCGTGTGTTAAGCACGCTTGCTCTGGTTGTAAGCAAGGCGAATTACCTTAAAGATATCGGACGAAAACAAGAATCATTAGAACTTTTTGAAGCAACATATGAAACAACAGGAAATGCTTTATTTAAACGTGAAATAAAGCGATTAAGACAGGAATTAGGCATGGTTGATATAAATTAAAATATGTATCCAATAATAATGGCAGGTGGGTCGGGGACACGACTATGGCCAGTTTCAAGAAAAAACAGTCCAAAACAAGTAAAACCGTTTATAGACAACGACACACTCCTGCAAAAAACCTACAAGCGACTTTTACAGGGGTTTAAGGCAGAAAATATCTATATCACAATCAGTTCAGAATTAAAAGAAACCGCCTTAAAACAATTGCCTTCTTTTCCTGAAGGTAATTTTTCTTTGGAACCATATCGCCGTGGCACAGCAGCTGCGCTCGGTCTTGCGCTTGTTAAAATCTTTCACCGCGACAAAAATGCCACGTTTGTATTTATTAATTCTGATAATCACATTAAAAATGAACCAGAATTTTTACGAATACTAAATATTGCAGAAAAAACATTACAAAGTTATCCAGATTATGTTATGTTGGGTGGTATCCGTCCAGAATATCCTGAAACTGGATTTGGCTATATTAAAATAGGTGAAATTTTCAACAGGCAGATGCATCCGCCTGTTGAAATCTATAAGGTTGAAAAATTTGTTGAAAAACCAAATTTAGAAACCGCAAAAGAATTTCTGGCTTCAGGCAACTATCTCTGGAATCCAACCTTGATTATGGGTCGCGCAGACCACTTTTTAAATCTTTTTAAAAAACATCTTCCTGAAACTTATGATTATTTAATGGAAATTGAAAAATATATAGATACGCCACAAGAAGAAGACGCAATAGCCCAAATATTTTCGCTCACCACAGACATTGCTATTGATTATGGTATTATTGAAAAAGAGGATAAAATGCTGGTTATGCCAGCTGATATTGGCTGGTCAGATGTTGGAACTTGGCGAGCAATAAAAGATATTTTGACAACAACGGAAAAAGAAAATATTATAAAAGGTAGACACATAGGAGTAGACAGCAAAAATAATCTGATTTATTCATCTGAAAAAAAACTAATAAGCACTGTCGGGCTGGAAAATATGATTATTATAGAAACAGATGATGCGTTACTTGTTTGTCCAAAAGACAGGGCGCAAGATGTTAAAAAAATAGTAAATAAAATAAAAGAAAAGGGATTAGAAGAATACTTATAATGTGACCCGTTTATTTGTAATCATTTTATTCGTCGTAGTAATAATTTCCGTCGTTCTCGTCGGAGATATTTTTGGACAAATTTATTTAAGTTTTCCAAAATCAGATGCGCTCGCAGAAACCTTTGTAATTGAATCTGGCGAGGGCGTAAATCAAATAAGCCAACACCTCAAAGACCAGGAATTTATTAAAAGCATGTTTGTTTTTGAGTCGTATATTTGGTGGAGGGGATTGGGTTCAAAATTCATGGCAGGAAACTTTGAACTTAAAAAGGGGATGAGTGTTAATAAAATCGTCCGCCTACTCACAACTCAACCAGCGCAAAACGAAAAAGAAATAACAGTAATAGAAGGATGGAGTTTGCGGGATTTTGGATATTATCTTGAAAATCAAGGAATGTTCCAGGCAGAAGAATTGCATGAATTAGCGGGATTTCCAGCAACTGATTACAGGGGATTGCGCGCCTTAACCCGCCCAAAAGATTTTTCAGATGAATATAATTTCTTGGATGATAAACCGGCCTATGTTGGTTTAGAGGGATATCTTTTCCCAGATACTTATAGAATTTTTGCCGATGCAACAGTTGAAGATATTGTTCGTAAAATGCTGAATAATTTTGATAAAAAACTCACACCAGAGCTTCGCGTTGAAATTTCAAGGCAAGGAAAATCTATTTTTGACATAATCATAATGGCAAGTATCTTAGAACAGGAAGTACAATCAGAAAAAGATAAGAAGTTGGTAGCAGATTTATTCTGGCGTCGTTTAGATGCTGGTATGGCGCTTCAGGCAGATTCAACTGTAAATTATGTGACAGGTGGCGACAGGGCGCAAGCGACATATAAAGATTTAGAGGTAGATTCATATTTTAATACTTACAAACATCGCGGATTGCCATTGGGTCCAATCTGTAGCCCAGGCCTCACATCAATAAAAGCCGCGATTTATCCAACTTCAAACAATTCTTGGTATTTCCTAACCACACCCGAAGGACAGGTAATTTACAGCGGAGATTTTGAAGAGCATAAGGACAATAGAGCTATATATTTGCAGTAAAATTTGTAGAGGCGCCCACAAGGGGGCGCCCTTTTTTTGTTTTTTTTTGCTAATTCCGTGTTTTTGCGTTTGTATACTTGACAAAAGTGCTAAAATGTGCTATAGTGAGATAACAAAATAAAGAAGGTTTGTGCTTCAATTTGTGATAATTTAAGCTTAAATTCCTACAAATTGGTGCATTTCCGCACCCAAACGAGGAGAGAGGATAGAAGAAATGAAGAATCAGCCGTTTTTCGGGAAATTCGACATCATCTGCGCTATCACCATGATTGCACTCTCCCCCCTGTTCTTCGGTGGTTGCGCCTCCAGCGCGCAGACCGACTCCACGTCAGAGATATGGCGAGTGATGGACGATTCCTCTCCCGAGGAGAAGGCCTCACTGACAACCCTCCATGCGACTCGCGACTTTGCTGAGGACGCCGAGACCGAGCATCTCGAGCGCGTGGTCGTCGGCGACCAAGCCGACGCAGTGCCAGTGCGTGTCTCGCAAATTACCATCCTCGCCGCCTCCGCCGAGGAAATGGAAGCAGCCATCGAAGCCGCCGAGCTCACAGCTCTCTGCCCACATCCCCACCGCGCCTCAACAGGCGACCGCGATGCATGGATATGCGAACCATAGTTTGCGCATCCTACACGCCCCACCTGCCCATTCTGGGCAAATCCGACCTTAACAA
>JAYEKT010000085.1:0-4161 GCA_034716735.1 Patescibacteria group bacterium | reverse complement strand
CTCACAGCTCTCTGCCCACATCCCCACCGCGCCTCAACAGGCGACCGCGATGCATGGATATGCGAACCATAGTTTGCGCATCCTACACGCCCCACCTGCCCATTCTGGGCAAATCCGACCTTAACAATTCTGTTGGGGTCTTTTCTTTTTAACTAAATGCTCTTGACAATTTTCTTTATTAATGCTAAAATAACTTAAAGTTCATTCAAAAAATACAAAACGAAAAAGGTGGATAGAAATGAATAAATTTGCGTCAGCTGTCATTTTGGCACTGCTTGTTTGCGGATGTAATCCTGATGTCAATCTGCCTAATTACAGAAACACGGAAACTGAAGAACCCGCGCCTACAACTCTTAGTGGGATTTATGAAGTTCGTTTCTACGAAGTAGAAGATACTTGCGCTGTTCGCGACAACAAAGCAGATAGTATTGATGCATTGGTTTGGCTGGTTGTAACAACCCAAGAACAAATTGAAGATGATGGCTTTATTGTAAACTTGACCGTAGCAGGTTTGGAATGGTATCAAGTTGAAGTAGCGCCAGATGGAACAATGGAAAATCTCAAAACTTTTGACAACGGCCGCACAAGCCATATTGTTGGCACTCTCACGCCAGACGAAGTTATTGCAACCATCACACTGTACTCACCAAACTCTCCAACAGGAGAAGTGGACTGTCGGGCAACTTATGAAATTAATGGATATCTACTTTTTGAAAGAGCAACTAATGATGAGGATGACGAATTTTATCCATGGGAACAGCAAAATAAAACCGTAAGTGGTTTCTATGATATCCATGTTGTCCAGACAGTAAGTAGTTGTGATGCTAATTTCAGACCATGGCAAGCTTGGACACTGGCAACTGTGATAGAGCAGGAGCGTCTTGCCGACGGAAGTCGTATGGTGAATTTATATCTAAATCTATGGACAGCAATGCTATCTATTCAAGGTCTTATGGTTGATCCAAACGGAGAAATCAACATTGTTTCTATGTATCTTTCTCTTTCTGGCACACTTACTCCAAACCAAATGACCTTTTCGGTTGAATTAAATTCTCTTGGAGCGCAGGTGTGTTTCCTTTTTTATGAAATTGATGGACACCCACTTCTTGAACGAAATGAACATTCAGAATAATCTAAAAAAGAAAAAACCAACCGTCCCAAAAACGGGACAAGAAGGAGACAGACAATGCTCGGGAAACTCATCATGACCCTCAAGGCAATCCTCAACGCGCTTTATATGCTGTATAGAAAGCTCTCTCAAAACAAGATTCTTGGGGTGGTGGTAATTCTTGTTCTCATGGCATTTGTTTATTCTTTTTGCGGATGCGCGCCAGACCTTGACATGCCTGATGTTGATGATGTCGTTGTTGAAGATGACGACTATGAAACTATTGCTGGTGTTTATAATGTGCATGTTCTTGAAATCGAGAACACTTGCGATACTAGCGACGACGTAAAGGACCGCATTGATGCTCAATTTTGGATGACTGTCAACGTACAAGAGGCGCGTGAAGATGGAAGCTATCTGGCCGATCTTACTTTGGCCGACTTGGTGTGGTATGACGTCGAGGTAACACCTACTGGAATCGTTGAAGCAATGACAGATATTTACGGTATTTGGGAAAATTGGATTGTCGGAACACTAACTCCTGAGGAGCTTGTGGCAACTGTCACTCTGTACACATTAGATACGAACGGCGATATCATGTGTTATATCGTTTATGAATTTGACGGCTATTCGCTCTTTGAACGGGCCGAGCCACCGGAGCGGTTCGCGCTCGTGGATGACGACGAGATTCCGCTGTTACCGCCAGTACCCGACTGGGCAGTGGATATGGTATTGTAGATTAATATAGTAAAAAGCAGGGCAACCTTTACGGATGCCCTTTTTTAATTCTCTAAATACGCAAATTGAATTTACGCATTTAAATTTGTCACAAGTTTTTTAAAATGTTAAAGTGAATTTAATATGCCAATAAATTACGAGACAGAACTAAATTCCGAACAGCAAAAAGTCATCTACAATGCCGATGGGCCATGTTTGGTTCTGGCAGGCGCGGGGTCAGGCAAAACGCGAACAATTATTTACCGTGTTGCTTATCTTTTGGAGCAGGGGATTTTGCCAGAAAATATCTTATTACTTACTTTTACTAATAAAGCAGCAAAAGAGATGATGGGACGATTAGGTTCATCAGCCAAAAAAATCGTTGGCGGAACATTTCATCGCACAGCAAATTTAATCTTGCGCAAATACGCGCCACTCGTAGGATACAAAAATAATTTCACGATTTTGGATGCGGAAGACAGTAAAGATTTCATGAACTTTGCAATCAAAGAAAGTTCTGTGGATACTACTTCCAAACGATTTCCAAAAGCAAATGTAATTAAAAATCTCTGGAGTTTTTGTAGAAATTCCATGCAAACTCTTGAAGAAGTAATTGAAAAAAAATATCCTGATTATTATTCTTTTTCCGAACAAATGCGCGAAGTCATAAATATCTATGAAGATAAAAAACGTAAAAGCAATTCAATGGATTTTGATGATTTGCTTATCAATCTTTTAACACTTCTTAGAACCCTCCCAGACATCCGTGAACGCCTCTCTAACCGCTTTAAATACATTTTAGTAGATGAATACCAAGATACCAACAAAATCCAGGCAGAAATGATTTATCACCTTGCCTCACACCACAAAAACATATTAGTGGTAGGGGATGACGCGCAAAGTATTTATTCTTTCCGCGCAGCTGAAATCAAAAACATTTTAGATTTTCAAAAGATATATCCTGAAGCAAAAATCTTTCGCCTTGAAACAAACTACCGCTCCACACCAGATATTTTAGATTTTGCCAATTCAGTAATTTCATTTAATTTTAATCAGTTTCCAAAAAATTTAAAAAGCTTTAGGCAACAATTTATCAAACCGCAATATGTGCCTGTTGCATCTGCAGAAGAGGAGGCAAACTATATTGTTGATGAGATTCTTCGCTTGCATGATGAAGGGGTAGATTTAAAAAAAATGGCCGTGCTTTTCCGCGCGGCATTTCACTCCCAAGCATTGGAAATGGAACTTGTTAAAAGAAATATACCTTATGATTACCGCGGCGGTGTTCGATTCTTTGAACGCGCGCACATTAAAGACATTTTAGCCCTCTTAAGAATTTCATATAACATCCGCGATGATGTGGCATGGTATAGGATTTTGACCAAACAGCGAGGAATTGGAAAAATTACAGCAGATAAAATCTTGTCGCAAACTTATAGCGCAGAAAATCTTAAGCAAGTTTTAGAATTAAATATCAACGCAACATTATCCCCAAAAGCGCAAGTCGGATGGGGGGATTTTGTAAGTATGATGCATCCGATAGAATCTACTAAAGAAAAAACTGTTTCTGCCTTAATCAAATCTATAATAAAATCTGGTTATGAAGATTTTCTTAAAACAGAATATCTAGACGCAAAAGATCGGCTTGAGGACATAGAGGGACTATCTCTTTTTGCAAAAAAATATAAGGATTTAGGAACCTTTCTTGCAGAATCCAGTTTGCAGGAAAATTTTGCAATGAAACAAGAAACTGCGCCAAGCAATGAAGACCGTCTGATTTTGTCCACAATACATCAAGCAAAAGGTTTGGAATGGAACACGGTTTTTGTAATAAACTTAACTGATATGTCTTTACCGCATCGCCGAGCAGTTTTAGAAGAGGGTGGGGAAGAGGAAGAGCGAAGATTATTCTATGTTGCGATTACACGCGCTAAAGATCAGCTTTTTCTAACTTATCCAATCACTGGCGGGTTTGATTCAGTGTATTTAAACAATCCTTCAAGATTTATAGAAAATATCCCAGATAATCTTTTGGAAAGAGTGGAGATTGAGAGTGGGGAAGTGTTGCCGATTATTGAAATATGATAAAATAAAATCTATGGAACAATTTGAAAAAAAACCAGAAGAAACGTTTAAAAATCCGCGCGAAAAAATGTTAGCAGAATTTGAGATTGGAAAAGTTTCAAATCTCGGCGGAGGAGTAAACGAAACAAAATTTGTAGAAATTATAGATGATGGTAGTGGGGTCTTTAAGCCAAAAAACGGAGAAAAAGCAGGAACAGAAATAGTTGGGGAGGGCTACAAAAGAGAGCGGGCATGCTATTTAGCCGCTATGT
>JAYEKT010000084.1:0-2126 GCA_034716735.1 Patescibacteria group bacterium | reverse complement strand
GAACATTGTAATTTATTTGTTATTTTGAATTTGAGATTTGGAATTTGTAAAGTTGGCAACCACAAATCAACTTTATCCATTAATCTTTTTTGCACATCTTTTCGCTCTGACAAGCAACCTGTTAAAATAATTTTTGTTTTTGGATTTTTCTTTTTAATTCTTGGGATAATACCATAAACCCGGTCTTCGGCCGACTGCCTGACTCCGCAAGTATTAACCACGACTAAATCAGCCTTGTTTCTATCATCAAACCATTTATAACCCAGATTTTCCAAATATCCAGCTATTCTTTCACTATCACTTTTATTCATCTGGCAGCCTATGGTTATAATATTGTATGTTTTATTTTTCATGTATATATTTATTAGTTATAATATTAATAGATTTAATGCTTGCCTGTGGACAAGTTAGAATTTTTAATCTACACTCTTTACTAGTAGAAGTTGATTCCATTAAAGAAGTAGAATCGTATTTTTTCATGTGAATTCATTCTTTTGAATATCACCTTGATATGACTATTTGCTTCTTTTCTGGACTACTAGACCACCAATTTAACTTGATGTAGGCCCATTTATTTTTTGGGTACTACGAGTCTAAATACATGATTGTGGTGTAGTGTAGAAGAGAAGTTTCGCTTCTTAATTGGAAATAACTTTATTCTAATTATAATTATTAAGAAGTCAAACTTATGCTCTACTTAGGCATTGATGTGGGAAAATTCTCGCATTCATTTTGTCTGCTGGACAGCTCCAGCGGACATAAACAAATCTGGCAATTTCATAACACTAAATATGGTTTTATGGAATTGAAGAAAAAATTAGATCAGCATATAGCTGTTTCTGATTATCGTAAATTAATTATCGGCATGGAGGCAACCGGACATTATTTTTTGAACATCTATGAATTTTTTCTAACATCCGGAATAGATGCTGATAACATCGCTCTTTTAAATCCATTGCAAGTAAAATCATTTCGCAACACAAATCTCAGAGGCGCTAAAAGCGATAACATTGACGCTGAAAGGATTGCGGCATTATTGCATTTCGGAGATTATCAAAAATGCAATGTTCCTGATAACAAACTAATGAACCTGCGCGAATTAACCCGGCTCAGAGCGGAATTGGTAGCTAATATTGGTAATTTAAAGAGAAAAATCATTTCTGTTATGGACAGATTATTTCCTGAATTTGCTGAAATATTTTCAAATAAATTCGGCAAGACGGCATTGTCATTAATGTCTGAATATCCTACTCCTGAGGAGATGGCTGAATTGTCTATTGATGATTTAAACAAAATTATCAAAAAAATTAGCAAGAGGGGAATTTCAGAAAGAAAAATTAAATTATTGCATAGCTCTGCTAAAAATTCAATTGGCATTACTTTTGGGCAGGAGGCATTTAAATTTGAGCTTAGAATGCTTTTGGAGAGGCTGCAGGTATTTCAAAAACAAATAGATGAATTGGAAAATAAAATTGAATGTATTGTTTCTGAATTTAATTCTCCGATATTCTCTATTCCCGGAATTGGAAAAAATACAGGGGCTGCAATATTTGCTGAAACAGGAAATGTTGAAAATTTCAGTTCTGCTGTAAAGCTAATAGCATTTGCCGGGCTGGATCCAAAGCTTAGGGAATCAGGAAATTATCAGGGGAAAACGCCAATATCCAAACGCGGCTCAAAATATCTTAGAAACGCTCTTTGGCATTCAGCAATGGTTGCCTGTCGTGTTAATCCTAAATTCAAAGAAGATTACAAGAAAAGGCGGAACGAAGGAAAATCTCATCGCTATGCAGTGACTGCGGCCGCTAACAAATTAACCAAAATAGTTTATCATATTTTAAAGAACAATTGTTCATTTGATCCTGAATTAGTGTAAAATTATTTCCAATTAGTGGCGATTAAATATATAACTTGTCATATTTTCATATTTTCATCAATTATTTGCATAATTTATATTTGCGGTATTCGCATAAATTTGCGGATTCGCATTATATTAAAACATTTAAAATTATGAATGATAAAAGCAAGACTAAAATTTTATTAATAGAAGATGATCCGTTTTTGTTAAGTATGTATTCTACTAAGTTTGAGTTAGAAAATTTTGAGATTATTACCGCCGATGATGG
>JAYEKT010000083.1:0-2128 GCA_034716735.1 Patescibacteria group bacterium | reverse complement strand
ATTATGGGTTTATGTGTACTAAATGGTTATAATAATGCAGGTTATAAAAAAAATTATTTATCTTGCGGAATTACTGTCGGGGAAGCAGCGATTCCGCAAGATGTAATATTTCAACCTCACAATTTCGTTAAAAAGTTAATTAAGTTGGGTATTTCAGGCCTCAGACAAGAACAGCAAAAAATATTAGTAAATTCGCAAGGGTTTTTAGCGTAAAATTCACTTACAAAAGACACCTGTAGCGTTACCTGTTTTTGAAAGGAACAAGATGAGAATAAATCCAAATCTTCGATGAATTATTTCGTTAAGGTGGCGCTGTACCCCAGGGAACGATAAAACTAGCTTGTCCAAGATTACCGTAAAGTTGACGTGTAATCGCAATAATTGCAAATCGATCGCGTATTGGTTTCTTTAAGTTTAAGTGATAAAAACTCTGCACAAAAATGAATGATAGGAACAACGTTAACAAAAACGCAATGATCGCGTTAGGTTCATGCTTATAACAATGATCCATATACCAATGTTTAACCAGAACATTAAAGATGTTATTCTCAATTTCCCAACGGCCATGAGCGGCTTTCCAAAATCGACGAACTGATAACTCCTCTTCTGGAATAGTACTTGCCCAATACCACTGATGCTTATTTACAGTCTCTACCCATTCGCCTTTAACTCGCCTGCGTTTCCTTTCTGTTTCTTGCGCGTATACCACTCGTAACGGTTTATCTGTCCCCGCACTCGTAAATCCCTCAGCATCCCACACTTTAACAGTTTCATCACCTTCAGTAAAAATCTCCGGCTTTGTCATATTGAAGATCCCTTTAGCATCTTGCATTAATATCAACCTGTCTTCTTTTAAAATAGTTATCACATGTTTTTTGTGCAACAAACAAAAATTGATGAATGGCGCTTCCATGTACAAGGCATCTCCCACAACCACATCAAAAAATCTCGGATACTTACAAAATACCCGCTCAAGTAATCTTTTTGCTGCATTTACTTCCCCTTCTCCGGGTAAGACAGGCTCAACATCCAGCGGTAGAGGTATTTTAAATCCTATCAGATGACATACCACTACACGGTGATAATACTCTGTGACTTCTTCACCGTTGATTGTAATTCTGCGACTACAACATTCGGAACAACATCGACTGCGACTTGTAAACAATTCATGCCCATCAACAGCTGCAAACCGAAAAGGCCAATCTGTCTGTAAAACTTTATTGCGCTTGAGCCGATAGGCTGCATTCCCAATCACATCTCGAAGCGGATCCAAATCCATGACAGAATAAACTCTTCCAATAGAATCAGCACTCGTTTTTCGTTTGCCAACAAATTTTTCCATTCGCTGAGGTATCCGTAACTCCGTTTCCATAGCATTAAGACTACCTAACCTCAAAGCACACATCAATACACCACTTACCCAAATTGTACTAGTACTTATATCCGGCTTTTCACGGCTATCTCTTATTTTGAAAACCTCTTCATCAAAATCAAATACCTTGACAATGTATGTACAAAATCGTCTAAGCATCTTTTTCTAACAAATCTTTCTTTGCTTGAATCAATTCCTTTAGACAATTATCAGAAACGATTGCCATTGATTTCTTTGTTTTCTGATATGCCTTCACCATCTCTTGCGCTTGCTTCTCTAGTCTCTTCGGAATGTAAATCATTCTTTTTTTCTTATCTCTGCTAATTGTCAAATACAGCGAAACATGTTTTTCACCTTTGGTAGAACATTTGCAGGTCGCTTTACCGCAAACCCGAGCCATTTCAAATAGGCTCCCCTGGATAAATGGTTCACTGCTGATAATTTTTGCCGCTAGCGAACGTTCTCTTCGTTCTTTCTTTGACATCTGTCTTTTATGTTTCATGCTTCCCCCCTTTATGTTTTATATACTTTTTCTGATAAGATTAATCTTATCAGATTGGAGGCAAATAGTCAAGTAAAAAATGAATGCGAATTTGCTATTATGGGTTTATGTGTACTAAATGGTTATAATAATGCAGGTTATAAAAAAAATTATTTATCTTGCGGAATTACTGATAGCTCTTGTTAATTTATAAGAAATTGTATATATTAGATGTGTAGGTTTGTGGTACATATAATATTAGGAGGGAAAGGAAA
>JAYEKT010000082.1:0-2128 GCA_034716735.1 Patescibacteria group bacterium | reverse complement strand
ATTTAAAATCTTTATATATTTTTATTTAGAAAAAATCAAAACAAAATGCAAAAGGAGAGATTATTTAGCATATTTAAATCTAACAATCAAATTACTAAGATTTCAGTAAAGTTCTTTTTAGGTACTATTGTTTCGCTAAGCCTTCTTTTTTCTTTTGTTACTGTTCAGGCAGAAGAGCTCAAAGGAATGATAATAAAATCTGAAGGAGAATTTGAAGGAACAATATCATCCAACAGTGAAAATGTTGATACCTCTTATGGAATAAAAGGAGCTTCTGATGAAAACTTAAATATCCCCGAGGTGGCAATAGCACAAGTTAATTTAAAGAATGTAAAAATTATTTCTCAGCAAGATAATAGTTTCCAGATTTCTTTTCAAATTACCAATAAGTCAGCATGGATCCAACCTAATATAAGATACAGTGTGCTTTTAGTGGCAGAGGAGAATATTGACAATTTTTCTATTAACGGAGTAGCTAGACAAATCTACGACGAAGAACTTAATTTAAATGGTGGTGAAAGCTTAAAACGTAAAGTAACATATCTAGTACCTACCTATTTAGTAGGGAAATATTTATTAGTAGTAGAGGCAAGATTACCAGGTGGAATGTTTTTAAAAGCTCAAAAAGCAGACAACCCAGTAATTTTAAAGGGTAACCAGCAATTTTTAGAGATAGTTTCGTCCTCTTGTTATTTAAGTACTGCGGGAGATCAAGTAAATAAAAGATATGGGATACAGGAGGGAGTTGTTATTGACCCTCAGAAAGAAAAACTTATTGGTATCTGTCAGGTAATTAATCATACCAATGAACAAGTAAAATTTACACCTAATTTCAAAATTTACTCTGATTCTATTTTTGGGAGTGAGACACAAAATACTGGATTAAGGCTAGGCGAGTTTCAAATTAATCCTCACGAAACAAAGAAGCTTATTATTCCATTACCAGTTGACTTAAATCCTCGAGTTTATGACACGGAAGTTTTTTTAAAGAATCAAGAGAATATTTTTTCTAATTCTGTGGTAATGCGTTATATTATTAAAAATGCTAGTGCCACAATTCAAAATGTTGCTTTTGATAAACCAAGCTATGCAGTGGGAGAAACAGCAAAAGTTGGTTTTTCTTGGAGTGGGGACACCAATCAATCTTTTGATTTTAAGACAGAAAATATAGGAGCGAAAAAATTAATTGCTAATATTTTAATCAAAAATCAAATAGATGGTCAGATTTGTGGTCAGATTGATGAAATATTAAACCCAAAAATGTCCAATGCTTATATAACGATTCCTATCACGGCGAATTGCAAAAAGCCTCTCATTATTAGTACTATTAAAGATGAATCAGGTAATATTTTAGATTGGAGAGAATCTCAACCATCTCAAAGGATCGAAAATTTCTTTCTAAAAAGTAATAAGATTATTGCTATCTCTGTCTTAAGTATTTTACTTGTATTTTTTTTAATGATAACTTTTTTCTTGAATGGAAAAAGTGGAGACAAGAAAGAGAAGCATAAAAAACGCAAGTAGGCTATTAATAAAGAATAAAAATGAAAAATTTTTTTCTTATTCTCAGTTTATTTTTGCTGGTTGGATTGTTTTGGTTTGGGAAGATTGAAAAAACTAATGCAATGGAAATATGTTGGTATGTTTTTCATAATGGTCAATTTTGTACTTGGTGTTTAGCAAGTCCTAATCTTGGATGTGGCCCAGCTGATGGAGAGTACTATAATAGCCAGCCAGACAATAGTTTAATATGTAAAGATATGGAGGCATGGGGAGACTGGGCTTCGTATATATCTTGGACAATAAAACCAAGCATCCAAGAAGTTGATGATGGGTGGACATGGGGATGTGAGTATGATTATTATCGATCAGGTACAAAGATACTTTGTTCAGTACCCATTTACTCTCGATGGAGAGGGACTGGAATCAAGCGAACAGGTTGCAAGGCCTATAAAAATACTCCTCCTCCTGCTTGTGGCAATACTGTCAATAATCATTTCCTCGATGAAGCACCTGCCGAAAATCTGCTTTGTGATAGTGGCGTTGCTGAAAGTTTTTCCTATAATGGCGACGGTGTCTGGGAATGGACATGGTACTGTGATTTATTGCCCTGCCAAGCTCATCAAAA
>JAYEKT010000081.1:4602-9537 GCA_034716735.1 Patescibacteria group bacterium | reverse complement strand
CAAATACGGAGTTTTTTGATTTATTCTTTTTCTTCCCAGTGTTTTTCACCTTCTTCTTCCATTTTTTCTAATCTGTCGTAGTAGTCGCGGATTTCATTGAGATGCGCGAGCGCGATTTTACCAGTCATCAGGGGGTCGTCGTCTGTGACATTTGTGTTTGGGTCTATTATTCCATGTTCCAACTCCACATCCATTCCACGTCTGAACTGGTCTACATTAAACATATCCCATTTAACACCGAGTTGTTCACCAATTTCTTTGGCTTCCTCGGCTGTAAATTTTTCTCTTGGCATATTTTTATAGTTAATAATTAATCCTTGACTATTATAACACTTTTTGATAATATCTTTATAGTTCTTATTAAAAACAAAAAACAACCCCGAAAAAACGGGAGAAGGAGGACGCGATGCCACAGGATCTTTCGCAGGTTAAGGAAGTGTTTGCCGCTATCAGTGCGGTCTATGTTAATCAAAAATTGAGAAGTGGAGAGTGGGTTCTTCTTGAGATGAAGATCGTTGAATCTGCTGACTGGGACAAACACCATCAGTATGTTTATAAAACTCATAACACTATTTACGTCATCGGCAGAATCAAATAAGTAAAAAACTCTGACAACACGTCAGAGTTTTTAAAATATTCGTGTCATTCGCATACATTCGCGTTAAATTGGTGTTATGTTCTAAAGCAATTCCCTTTGCGCCCCTTTCGCTCCCTTTTCACCCCTTTTAAAGATTCGGATTTTGCCAAATTCCCCATCATACCCTGGAATAATTTCCAAATCACCTTTTCGCATTTTCATTACTGCTTCTGCCACGCGTGAATCCGTGGCTTTTTTTATTTCATTTTCTGTTGCATGAAGTAAGATATAAAATTCGCTACCAATTTTCATCAATTTATCGTATTCAGCGCGCACAGCTTTTGATTTTGGCCCAACCCCTACTGCTTCGCTGATGATTTCTGCAAGTGGTATAAGATTTTTATATGGAATTTTATCTTTTGGCATATTTTCCCTATCTGCCAACTGTTCCACGCGATACAAGACCCCAAGAGTGAGTGGCTTTTTGCAGACCGGACAAATTCCCTTATTTTTCATTGATTCTTTTGGATGAAGATTCACTCCGCAAGCTCTGTGTCCGTCCTGATGATACTTTCCCTCTTCTGGAAAAAACTCTATGGTGTATAAAAACTTGGATTTATCTTTTTCTTTTAAAATTCTTCTAAGCTCTCCGTAAGAAAAGTCCTCAATTTTATCAAATTCAAAAACATTTGCCTCGCGCCCTAATTTTTCCAAACTATGCGCGTCAGAGTTTGAAACCAAAACCACATTATCTAATTCTTTCATCCGCCAATTCATTGGCGGATCAGAAGATAACCCAGTTTCTACTGCAAAAATCTCTGGCGTCAATTCTTCAAAACATTCTTGCAAAGAATCATACCCAGATTGCGAACCAAAAACTGCAAACCACGGAGTCCAAATATGCGCTGGTATCATCATAATCTTTTTATCAATATCTAATAGTAATTTTAATAAATCCTTTGCGTCAATTCCTAAAATAGGACGGCCGTCTGATTTTAAATTAAAATTTCGCTTCTCAAGTTCCTTAATTATCTTTTCTACTGTTTCAATACTTGGCGCCAACACACAAAGATGAACTCGTCTACATTTATCATTCTTTTTATATATACAAGAAAGCTCGGTTGTTAAAATAAACCGAGTTTTTGATGAATCATCTTTCAAAATATAGATTCCCTCGCCTGCGGATTTTAATTCTTTTTTGATTTCAGAAAACCAAGCAGGGTGAGTAAAATCTCCTGTTCCAACAATATCTATTCCTTTTGTTTCGCATGCTTTTGCAATGTTTGGAATAGTTAATTCTTTAGAACACGCGCGAGAATATTTTGAGTGAATATGTAAGTCGGCAATTATTTCCATAGGATTTTAAAAATATAAAAAGAAAATAATATAAAAATATCTGTGCGTATCTGTGATTTAAATCTGTAAGAGTTTTTTCCTTGTATAATATCAGTTTATATAAAAAAATCATTCTCGGCAACCAAAAAAGACGCATTGTCTTGGCGATGACCTACTCTTGCACACCGCAGTGTACTACCATCGGCCCAGCGCTGCTTAACTTCCGTGTTCGAGATGGGAACGGGTGTACCCAGCGCGGAAGAACCACCAAGACAATACGTCTTTTTGTAATTATAACTAAAAATCTTATCTTCAAAGAAAACCTTAGTGTTTCAGTGGAAAGAAAAAGACACTATGACCTATTAGTATGGCTCGGCTCGATGTGAAATCGTTAGCTTCCAACTCATGACTACAAGTAGCCAATCGTCTTCCACAAACAAGAACACTATCTACACAAATTACTTTGCTTACACCTGCCACCTATCAAACTTGTCATCTCCAAGTGGTCTATGAAATCTAATCTTAAGGACGGCTTCGCGCTTATATGCTTTCAGCGCTTATCCTAACCAAACGCCGCTACCGAGCAGTGCCCTTGGCAGAACAGCTCGTACACGGGAGGTTTGTTCCTTCCGGTCCTCTCGTACTAGGAAGGAGTCCTTTCAAATTTCGCCGCCCACGGCGGATAGGAGACCGAACTGTCTCACGACGTTCTGAACCCAGCTCGCGTGCCCTTTTAATTGGCGAACAGCCAAACCCTTGGGAGCTTCTTCACCCCCAGGATAGGACGCATTTTACTCTGTTATTACTAACAGTATAGACTATATCTTCACCCTCTATTTATTGAGGGGCTGGCGTATGATAAGAGTTTATATCCTGATTATCAGGTACCCCTTATCTCTTCCTAAAAGGAATCAGTCGTTACGGGGTCAATTCCAATTTAATTGGAACGACTTCCCACGATATTGCCCTAATAAACCTGAGTCATTCAATAGGGTTTCATCGTTATTAGCCAGTATACTTATTCCACATTACTGCGGAATTCGGCCCGAGCACGAGCCGACATCGAGGTGCCAAACCCCGCCGTCGATATGAACTCTTAGGCGGGATAAGCCTGTTATCCCCGGAGTAGCTTTTATTCGTTGAGCTTCGGCCCTTCTATAAGGAACCGTCGGATCACTATGTTCTGCTTTCGCAACTGCGCGACTTGTAGGTCTTGCAGTAAAACTGGCTTGTGCCATTACACTTTGAGGTCCCGTTTCCATCGGGACTAAGCCAATCTTTAAACGCCTCCGTTACTTTTTAGGAGGCATCCGCCCCAGATAAACTACCCACCAGATACTGTCCCCTGATAAATCAAGGTTAGGATTAACACAGTGTAAGGGTGGTGTCTCATTGACGTCCTCCGATAAATCGGAGGACTCCCACCTACACTGAACAGACAAAACGTCAATCCAATATCAAGTTGTAGTAAAGCTTCACGGGGTCTTTTCGTCCGGCCGTGGGTAGTCCGCATCTTTACGGACAGTGAAATTTCGCCGAGTCCCTCGTTGAGACAGTTGTCAAGTCGTTATGCCATTCGTGCGGGCCGGAACTTACCCGGCAAGGAATTTCGCTACCTTAGGACGATTATAGTTATCGCCGGCGTTCATCAGCGCTTCGATTCCCAGCCTTGTCACGACAAGTCGTGACGCAACCAGTCCTCTTAACGTTCTGACACTGGCCAGGCATCAGCCCCTATACATTGCCTTACGGCTTCGCAGGGACCTGTGTTTTTGATAAACAGTCGCTTGACATACTTTAGCTGCGGCCCAATCGCGTCTCGTTGCGCTCGACTTTAAAAATATAAAAAACTAAAATTATAAAAACAAAACTTATGCTCGTTATTTTTATATTCTTGTATTTTTATTTTTTTAAGAGTGTCGAATGCAATGAGACACGATCAGGCAAGCCTTATTCCTAGGTTACGGCTGCTTTTTTGCCGAGTTCCTAAACGAGGGTTCTCTCGTACACCTTAGCACACTTATGCTCACCCACCTGTGTCGGTTTGCGGTACGGATTCTATTGGATAGTCATTAATTCTTTTCTAGGCACTCGCTTTGGTCGAATTGGCCTGAGGTTGCCCTCTACCTTTCCCCGCCTTGTAAACAAGGAAGGGACGTCTATAGCCAAAAAACGCTCAACTTGCACGAATGCGTCAAACTAATGTAGTGGCCAATAGAAGTGCAGGAATATTAACCTGCTCTTCCATCGCTGCACTCCGCATACACGGAAAACAACTTAGGCCCGACTAACCCTGGGTCGATTTGCGTTGCCCAGGAAACCTTGGGTTTACGGTGTCCCGGGTTCTCACCGGGATTTTTGCTACTTATGCCAACATTCTCTCTTCCCATCGCTCCACCGTTCCTCACGGATACGGCTTCGGCGCAATAGGAATGCTCCCCTACCACTATATCGCTAATGCGATATGTCCTCGTCTTCGGTACTGAGTTTAAGCCCCGGTACATTTTCAGCGCAAAACGACTTGACCAGTGAGCTGTTACGCTTTCTTTAAAGGATGGCTGCTTCTAAGCCAACCTCCTGGTTGTAATAGTCGTATCACTACTTTTAACACTTAACTCTATCAATCTTAAAAAAAGATTAATACTCCTTTACATAAACATAAAGAAGAGATTTTGGGACCTTAGACTGAGATCTGGGCTGTTTCCCTTTCGACTAATGGAGCTTAGCCCCCATAGTCTAACTGCCAGCTATTTAAATCTGGTATTCGGAGTTTGGTTAGGAGAGGTAGGATTGCTCCACCCTTTCCCATTCAGTGCTCTACCCCCAGATTATTCGGCCGACGCTAGCCCTAAAGCTATTTCGGGGAGAACCAGCTATTACCTAGTTCGATTGGAATTTCTCCTCTATCCACAGCTCATCCCAATGTGTTGCACAACATACGGGTTCGGGCCTCCCTCCGATCTTACTCGGAGTTCACCCTGGCCATGGATGGCTCACTAGGCTTCGGGTCTAAATAATGCCAC
>JAYEKT010000081.1:0-4502 GCA_034716735.1 Patescibacteria group bacterium | reverse complement strand
CTATCGATCACAAAAAGTATTTAGCCTTGGGTCATAGTCGACCCTGATTCCCACAGGATTTCACGAGTCCCGCGGTACTCTAGAAAAATTACAGTAAAATTCACAACCCCTTTCGCATACAGGACTATCACCTTCTTTGGTTGGCCTTTCCATGCCATTTTACTAGGGAAGTTACGTTTTCTACCCAGATGTGTTAGCATCTGACATAATTATCTAACAACACTCCACAAAGCGCATGATCTAACAATCTTCCGCCACACAAGAATCCAGTCCCGACAAGTCGAGAAAAGACCTTGACGTGGTTTAGCTTTTATGAAGTTTGGGCTGTTCCCCTTTCGCTCGCCACTACTTAGGGAATGTTCTCTGATAAATCAGAGATTTTTTTCTTTTCCTCCGCTTACTGAGATGTTTCACTTCAGCGGGTTCCCTCCCAATCGCGTCTCGCTACACTCGACGATCATAAAAATATAAAAACTTAAAAATATAAAAAAATTCTTAGTAATTTATTTTTATATTCCCGTATTTTTATTTTTTTAAAAGTATCGAATGCAATGAGACACGATTAGGTACCAGAGGTTTGCTCTGGTGGGTTTCCCCATTCGGAAATCCCCGGATCAAAGGTTGCTTGCCACCTCACCGAGGCTTATCGCAGGCTGCTACGTCCTTCATCGGCTTTTTGTGTCTAGGTATCCCCCATATGCCCTTAAATGTGCCTTTTTTATCCCGCATATAACTTGCGAAAGCAAATTATGTGCAGGATTTCCCACTGAAACACAAAAATTTCCTTTGTGTTTCTTTAAATTTGATTTTTAGTATGTTTAGATTGTAAAAGTTCTACCGCTATACCCTATCATAACTAGATTTTGATTGCCAATACTTTTAATGGTATTAGCGGCCAAAGATAGCCATAAATGATTTTGGGTTCAAAAAAACCGCTCTTCCAAGCGGTGTTGAGGTAGACGAAAAAATCCGGAGTTTAACCACTTGGATATTTGAAAAGTAATTTATCTAAATTCATAAAAAATTCTAAACAACTGTTAACAAACTGTGAATAAATATTATCCACTTTTGTAGCTTCAATTGTTGTTTTATAGTGTATACTATACATAAAATTTTGTCAAGTTTTTTTACGTGTTTATATCTTATACTTCTATTATACCCTAATTTTAGCGAAATATCAACCATAAAATATACAAAAACCCCGACATTGCGTCAGGGTTTGGCATTAGCTATTTCTTCTCTTCTCTAAACTCCTCCAGTGTTGGCATGCGGTGTTTTAGCTGTCTCAAAAATTCTTCCTTAGTAAATTTAGATTTCTCAATACTTTTCCAAAACAGCTTAAATGCTTTTTCATTTTCAGCTAATGAAGATTTATTTTCTTCAAAACTAAAAAGCGTTCCACATTTATCACAAATGACTGCGCGTCCACTACTACTTGCAAAGCCAATATCCCTAATCTCACCTTCACCACACTTCGGACATTTCATTTTTCTTCCTCCTCTTTCTTCCTCCTCATTTTCGTCTTTTTTTTCTTCTTCTTTTTCTTGTTTCTCAAGTTCAGAAAGTTCAATTGCAGCCAATTCAGAACCTTCTTGAACTCTTTTAACCAACTCCATCTTTCTCTGGAAGCGGACTTCTAATTGATATGTAGAAAGTTCCTTCATTTTTCCTTCCCTCCTTTTTTCTCTTTCTTTTCCTCTTTAACACTTTTTTTATTTATCACAAATGACTGCGCGTCCACTACTACTTGCAAAGCCAATATCCCTAATCTCACCTTCACCACACTTCGGACATTTCATTTTTCTTCCTCCCTTTCCACCCTGCGGGTGATTAGCCCTCTGGCTGACTTTTTTTGTTTTTTATCAAATATCTAATTTTGTTTTAGATTAGTATAGAACCTAAGGTTTGTCAATGGTTGGATTGATTTTTGTAAAGATTTTGTGTAGTATAAAGAGTAAATGGTAATAAAAAAATAAATCTGAAATCTGCAATTAATATGGCTCCAATTCCACATCTTTCAAAAAGAATTCGTTCTCCGCAGGACTGGCGGAAAAAATCCAAATCAAAATCTCGAAAACTCGGGAAAAAACGATTTGGAAAAATTTTGCGTTCAAAAAAATCACCACGCCGAAGAGATAGAAACAAAAAATTAAATCCAAAAAGCATTCTTACCACTATCTTGGTATTATTTTGCGCGACGATTTTGGCGGGGCTTACTGCAAGCGCTATTCTTTTCTTTTGGGTTGGAAGAACATTACCAGATCCAGATAATCTTTCCGAACGTCTTGTAGCGCAAAGCACAAAAATCTATGACAGAACAGGCGAGACCGTACTTTATGATATTCACGGCGCGCAAAAAAGAACGATTGTGAAGTTAGATGACTTACCAAACCATGTGAAATGGTCAATCATTGCCCTTGAAGATAAAAAGTTTTACGAACATCATGGTTTTGACCCAATAGGATTTGCGCGCGCTGTCTATAATAACATCATTCATGGTTATGGTTCAGGTGGTGGTTCTACTCTCACACAACAACTTGTAAAAAATGCAATTCTTTCACCAGAAAAAAGATTATCAAGAAAAATAAAAGAGTTGGTCTTGTCACTCAAAATCGAAACCATCTATACAAAAGATGAAATTCTTCAAATGTATCTGAATGAAATTCCATATGGTTCTGTTAGTTATGGTATTGAAGCCGCTAGCCAAACATTTTTTGGAAAATCTGCAAAAGATTTAGAGCTTGTAGAATCTGCTTTACTTGCATCGCTTCCGCAAGCAACAACTTTTTATTCTCCTTATGGTTCGCATCAGGATAGATTGTTGGTGCGCGCGCATTATTGTCTGGAACAAATGTTTGAGGAGGGATATATAACAGAGGAAGAAAAAAACGTGGCAAAAGAAGTTGATATTTTAGAAAGGATTATTCCACGTCGCGAAAATATTCTTGCTCCGCATTTTGTTATGTATATAAAGGAGATACTTGTTGAAACTTATGGCGAAAAGATGGTGGAGCAGGGTGGGCTTAAAGTTGTAACAACTTTAGATTTGGACAAACAGTTGATGGCTGAAGAAATTCTTGCAGAGCAAGTTGAAATAAACGCAGAAGAATGGAATGGAAATAATGCAGCGCTTCTTGCCTTAGATGCAAAGACCGGGCAGATTTTAACAATGGTTGGTTCAAAAGATTATTTTGATGAGGAAAACGACGGCGCAGTTAATGTTACAACTCGCTCGCGCCAACCTGGCTCATCTTTCAAACCAATTGTTTATGCCGCGGCATTTAAAAAAGGATATACGCCAACAACAATGCTTTATGATGTTATCACCACTTTTAAAACAGAAATTGGAAAAGATTATGAGCCGCATAATTATAATGATAAAAACTTTGGTCCTGTGACCATACGACAAGCATTGGCTGGCTCATTAAATATCCCTGCAGTAAAAACAATTTATCTTACAGGAATTTCAAATGTTTTGGACTTAGCAGACAATATGAGTTATACAACTCTTCAAGACCGTTCAAGATTTGGGTTATCACTCGTGCTTGGCGGGGGGGAAGTTAAACTAATAGAACATGTTTCTTCTTTTAGTATTTTTGCAACAGAAGGAAGAAAACATAAAATTGCCAGCATCTTAAAAGTTGAAGATTCTAAAGGAAAAGTATTAGAAGAATGGGAAGATGAAAAAGAAAAAGTTTTGGATACTGAAGTATGCCGTCAGCTCGTAGGAGTCCTAAGCGATAATAATGCGCGCGCTTATGTTTTTGGTGAAAGTAATTATTTAACACTTGGCGAGCGTCCAGTTGCGGCAAAAACCGGAACAACAAATGATTTCCGCGATGCATGGACAATTGGTTTTACTCCATCTTTGGCTGTTGGTGTCTGGGCAGGAAATAATGATAATAGCGCAATGAAAGAAGGCGCAGATGGAAGTGTGTTAGCAGCGCCAATCTGGAATAGATTTATGCGTCAGGCATTAGAAGGCACTCCAGTTGAAAGTTTTAAAGCGCCTAAGGCCGTTACAACAGGTAAAGGTGTCTTGGACGGTGTGACGCCAGAACTTCATTCTATATTGCATTATGTAAATAAAGATAATCCGCTCGGGTCTGAACCAAGCAATCCAAGTGATGATTGGCAATATGAAAATTGGGAAGCGGCAATTTCAATATGGGCAGAAGAGGAAGGAATAGAATTTACAACATCAACAGAATCTGGTGACATAGAGTTTTATAGCGAGGGATTTATTGACGAAGGAGATGAGGAAGAGAACGAAGGGGATGAAGAAAAGGATGGTGATGAGGAACCAAGCGATGATTTAGATGGCATCTTGCTCCACTCCCCGCTTGAAGGCGAACAACTTCGTGGAAGAAATATCGCAGTTTCTTTTACAAGATTAAGCGGAATAACTCTTACAAGTGTGGAATATTTTATTGATGACCAACTTGTAGCAAGAGATTCTTCTGGGCTAAATGGAGAAAATCCATATTACCGCGATATCTACA
>JAYEKT010000080.1:6141-9619 GCA_034716735.1 Patescibacteria group bacterium | reverse complement strand
AGTTCCTGGGGTGTTAGCTCAGCCAGGTAGAGCACCGGACTTTTAATCCGATGGTCAAGGGTTCGATTCCCTTACGCCCCACCAAGCCCCGTTCCTTTTACAGAAAAGGATCGGGGCTCCATCTATAGGTCAGTAGCCCAATGGTAGAGCGTCGGCTTTTGAAGTCGATGGTTGTAGGTTCAAGTCCTACCTGACCTGCTACAAGAGGGGTCCTAGTCGTCAACTGACGGCGCGGACCCTTTTTCTTTTTGTTGATACAGCGTATAATTTGTAATTGCGTTTTTGCGATGTTTTTGACGCTGTTCTACAAATTATGAACAGGGTTGACCAGCCCATTTTAATTTGATAAACTTTTTGTATATGGACTTGCGAAATTATATAAGGGAGGTGCCAGATTGGCCAAAGTCGGGGGTTAATTTTTACGATGTCACAACTTTGATGGAAAATCCAGATGCTTTTAGGTTTGCAGTTGATACATTGGCCGGGCTTTTTAAAGAACAACAGATAGATAAAATTGTAGGCATTGACGCGCGTGGATTTTTGTTTGCCGCGCCTGTGGCATATCAATTGGGAGTAGGATTATCTATTGTAAGAAAAAAGGGAAAACTTCCTTACAAAACTCTTTCCAAAGATTATACTTTAGAATACGCGTCAAACACTATTGAGATGCATGAAGACACAATTAAACCAGGAGAAAAAGTTGTTTTAATTGATGATTTAATCGCAACAGGTGGCACAGCAGTTGCCGCAACAGAGCTTATAGAACAAATGGGAGGGGATATAGTAGGAATTGGATTTTTAGTGGACTTGCCGTTTCTTGGGGGAAGTGAAAAACTTAAAAAATATAAAACTTATTCTTTAATTCAGTACCATTCAGAATAATATGATAGGAATATTTGGTGGCTCAGGGTTTTATGAGCTTTTAAATAACCCACAGGAGGTAGAAATTAAAACACCATACGGTGAAACATCGGATAAAATAATGGTCGGCGAATATGCCGGCAAAAAAATAGCTTTTCTTCCAAGACACGGAAGAAACCACAAATATCCGCCACACAAAGTTCCATACCGCGCAAATGTTTGGGCAATGAAAGAACTTGGGGTAAATAAAATTTTTGGTCCTTGCGCTTCAGGCAGTTTACAACCACATGTAAAACCAGGCGATTTTGTTATTTGCGATGCTTATGTTGATAGAACAAGGAACAGAGAAGATACTTTTGTAGATTTAAATAAGGTTTGTCATATTTCATCTCTTTCTCCTTATTGCAATCACCTCCGTAAAACCGCAATAGAATCTTGTCGTGAATTAAATATTCAAGCGCATGAAAAAGGCACAGTTGTTGTTATCAATGGTCCGCGTTTTTCAACTATCCCTGAAAGCCGATGGTTTTCATCTTCAGGTTTTGAAGTAATAAACATGACAAATTATCCAGAAGTGGTTTTAGCAAACGAATTAGGAATGTGTTATTTGAATGTGTCTTTGATTACAGATTATGATGCTGGATTAGAAGGAGTTGATGGTATAAAAGCATCTAATCTTCAGGAAATTTTAGCAACATTTAAAAAAAATAACGAAAACGTGAAACAACTAATTTTTAAAATGATAGAAAAGACAGACGATTGCCCATGTGGGTCATGTCTGGAAAAAGTAGAAACAGCGAAAATAAAATAATATGTTATATTCAAACCTATTTCCTAAAACTTTAAAAACAACATCTTCGGAAGAGTCAAAAAATGCTGAACTTTTAGTTAAGGCAGGTTTTGTAGATAAAGTTATGGCGGGTGTTTATACTTGGCTTCCTTTAGGTTTGCGTGTTCTTCGCAAAGTAGAAAACATTATCCGCGATGAAATGAATAATCTTGGCGCGCAAGAAGTTCTTTTGCCATCAATGCACCCAAAAGAAAATTGGCAAAAAACTCACAGATGGAAAACATTAGATGTGCTTTATAAAATAAAAAGTCAGACAGGAAAAGAAATCGCGCTTGGTCCAACTCATGAAGAAATTATTACTCCACTTGTCGGAAAATTTACAAATTCTTACAAAGATTTACCAGTCGCGCTTTATCAAATCCAGACAAAGTTTCGTGATGAATTACGCGCAAAAAGCGGAGTGCTTCGGGGGAGAGAATTTGGAATGAAAGATTTATATAGTTTTCACAAAAGCGAAAAGGGATTAGAAGGATATTATCCAGATGTTATAAAAGCTTATCATCAGATATTTTCAAGATGCGGGCTTGATGCGGTAATGACAACTGCGCCAGGCGGTGGGTTTACATCTGGCGGGTATTCAGATGAGTTTCAAGTAGTTTCACCAACAGGAGAAGACAAGATTTATGTTTGTAAAAAATGTAAAAGAGCTTACAATGAAGAAGTAAAAATTACAAAATGCGAATGTGGCGCATTTTTAGATAAAAAAGCAAAAAATGCGATTGAAGTTGGCAATAGTTTCAAGCTTGGCGCTAAATTTTCTGATGCATTCAAATTGGACTATGTAGATGTGAAAGGGAAAAAGAAAAGAGCAGTGATGGGTTGTTATGGGATTGGCACAACTCGTTTGGTTGGCGCTATTGTAGAAAGATTTAATGATAAAAATGGAATCATCTGGCCAAAAAATGTCGCCCCATTTTATGCGCATCTTCTAAAACTCGGAGACAATAAAAAGGTTAGTAAAGTCGCAGAAGGTTTATATGCAAAATTAAGACGCGCTGGTGTTGATGTTTTATACGATGACAGAATTGACGCCCAAGCTGGTGAAAAATTCGCTGACGCCGACTTAATCGGTATTCCTCTTCGTCTCGTCGTTTCCGAACGTACACTCAAAAAAGATTCAGTAGAGTGGAAAGAGAGAAGCAAGAAAGATTCTAAGAACGTGAAATTAGAAAAAACAACAAAGGAGGTAGAAAAGTGGATATCAAAGTAGACGAGCAGAAATTTGTTGAACATGTAAAAAGAATTTGCTACGCAAATAAATGAAAAAATTAGGCGTTTAGAAAAGACCCTTGCGGGACATCCCCGTGTGGGTCTTTTTTTGATGTAGAAATTTGACATAAAAAAATATGTACGTTATTATGTACATATAGGTCGAATTTAAATTTAAAGACATTCCAACATTCTCAAGAATATTGGAATGTAAAAGTAGAAAAAATATGCAAAATATAATATCTATCACGCAAGCAAGAAACGATATATTTAAAATTGCCGATAAGGTACAAAAAGGAAATACTTATTATACACTTACTGAACACGGTCGAGCAAAAGCTGTTATTATGTCAGCAGAAGAATTTGATTCATGGGTTGAGACAATGGAAGTGATGAGAGATATTCCTGATTTAAAGAAAGATATTGAAGAAGTAGAGCGCGATTTAAAATCAGGCGCGTATAAAAAATATACCACCTTGGAAGAAATTCTTGCCAAAGAGGGGTTTGTTAAAAATTAAATAGATGTCAGACAAAATATGTTCCAGATAAGATTTAAGT
>JAYEKT010000080.1:4579-6041 GCA_034716735.1 Patescibacteria group bacterium | reverse complement strand
CCGATAAGAACTGAGGCGCGGTTTTTGATATAATGCGCAAGGGCGAGTTTTTCAGAAGTTGTTTCAGTGTGGAAATCTACAAAAACCGCATTAAATTTCTTATCCGCAAATTCTTTATAAATTTTATCAAATTTTTTAAAAGGGGAGGTGAAGTCACCGCGAATAAAAACTTGTCCGCATAAATTGATTACCAATAATTTTTGTTTTCCATTTGAAATAATTTTTGCGCCTTCACCCGGTTTTCTGGTTCTGTAATTTGCCGGTCTTATAATTTTTTCAGATAATTTTTTGTCTTTAAAAATTTTTAATGCCTCGTTTTTTTTATCATAAATATGATTTCCAGAAGTAAAAAAATCAACGCCAGCTTCAAGCATACTTCGCATTGTTTTTGGTGTAATACCAAGACCATGCGCCAAATTTTCACCATTGGCAATTACAAAATCTGGCTTATATTTTTTACGCAAAGAAGGTAGGCGATTTTGTATTGCCTGCCTCCCCACTTTTCCTACAATGTCTCCGATGAATAAAATTTTCATTATGATTATCTTGCGTATTCTGTGACACGCGTTTCTCTAATTACATTTACTTTAATTTCTCCAGGATATTTGAGTTCACCTTCGATTTTTTTAGCGACATCCTTTGCTAAATTATAAGCAGATAAATCATCTATTTCTTCAGGCCTTACAAAAACTCTTACTTCTCTTCCTGCTTGAATTGCATATGCCTTTTCAACACCTGAAAATGATGTTGCGACATCCTCTAGTTCGGTGAGACGTTGGATGTATTGTTCAAGTGTCTCTTTACGCGCGCCAGGGCGCGCTCCAGAGATTGCATCAGCCGCTTTAACAATAATTGCTTCTAATGTTTCTGGCGCATCACTGTGATGAGATGCTGCTGGATGCGCTATTTCTTCAGAAACACCGAATTTTTTGAGTAATTTATAACCAATTTCTGTATGGTTTCCTTGAACTTCATGATCAACCGCTTTTCCAATATCATGGAAAAGGCCACCTTTTTTAGCGACTGTAACATCAGCCCCAAGTTCTTCTGCTAAAAGAGTAGAAAGATTCGCAACTTCTATAGAGTGGGCTAAAATGTTTTGTCCGTAACTGGTTCTGTATTTCAACCGTCCTAAAATTTGAACTAACTTTGGGTCAATCCCCGCAACACTAATGCCTAAATTAAATAAAGCTTCTTCTCCAGATTTTTTAATTTCTAAGGCGATTTCTTTTTTTGCCGCATCAATAGATTCCTCAATTCTTGTTGGTTGAATCCGTCCATCAGCTATTAATTTACCCAACGCAACTTTGGCTACTTGTCTGCGAATAGGGGAGAACCCAGAAACTGTAATCATGTTTGGAGTTTCATCAACAATAATTTCTGTTCCAGTGAGTTGTTCTATTTTTTTAATGTTTCTTCCTTCTTTTCCAATAATCCTTCCTTTCATTTCATCATTAGGAAG
>JAYEKT010000080.1:0-4479 GCA_034716735.1 Patescibacteria group bacterium | reverse complement strand
TTTGTTTAATATCCCATTCCCATACCGCCCATTCCTGGAGCGCCTTGTGGTATTGAACAAGATTCTTTCTTTTCTTCTGGTTTATCGGTTACAACTGTTTCAGTTGTAAGGAGTAATGATGCAATTGACGCAGCGTTTTGCAAAGCAAAGCGCGTAACTTTAGTTGGGTCAATAATACCTGCCTGAATCATATCTTCAAATTTATCTTGAGCAGCATTATAACCATAAGCGCCTTCTTGTTTTTTAACTTCCTCAACAATCACTGCGCCATCTTTTCCAGAATTTACAGCAATTTGTCTAAGCGGTTCTTCTAATGCTCTTCGTAAAATCGCAACGCCAACTTTTTCATCACCCATAACTGTAAGTTCATCTAATGCTTTAAGCGCGCGCATAAATGCAACTCCGCCACCTGGGACAATTCCTTCTTCAACAGCAGCTTTTGTTGCGGATACAGCATCTTCAATTCTCATTTTCTTTTCTTTCATTTCTGTTTCAGTTGCAGCGCCAACTTTTATAACAGCAATACCGCTTGAAAGTTTTGCTAAACGTTCTTGTAATTTTTCTTTATCAAATTCAGAATCACTTTGTTCCATTTCTTTTTTGATTTGCGCGACTCTTCCAGCTAATTGTTCCGCGTCACCCTTGCCTTCAACGACAGTTGTGTCTTCTTTTGTGGAAACAATTTTTCTTGCGCTTCCCAAATCTTCCAAAGAAACATCTTCAAGTTTTAAACCAAGTTCATCTGTAATAATTTTTGCGCCAGTTAAAATTGCAATATCTTGAAGCATTGCTTTTCGTCTGTCGCCAAATCCAGGAGCTTTTACAGCAAGCGCGTTAAATGTTCCACGAAGTTTATTGACAACCAAAGTTGCAAGCGCTTCACCGTCAAAATCATCTGCAATTATGACAAGCTCCTTTTTGCCAGTTTGCGCTAATTTTTCGAGTAATGGAAGAATTTCTTGAAGTGAAGAAATCTTTTTATCAGTAATTAAAATTAACGAATCAGAATATTCTGCTTCCATTCTTTCAGTGTTTGTAATCATATAAGGAGAGACATATCCTTTATCAAATTTCATTCCTTTTACAACTTCTTTTTCAATTCCAAAAGATTGTGATTCTTCAACATTTACCACGACATCTTTTATGTTTTGCGGGTTTTCTGAAACTTCTGTAATTGCTTCAGCAATTATGCCCCCGATTTCAGAATCATTTGCAGAAATAGACGCAACTTGCGCGATTTCTTCACGAGAAGAGATATTTTTTTTCATTTCGTGAAGTTTTTGAACTACTGCTTTAACACCTTTTTCAATTCCACGTTTTAAAACAATTGGATTTGCGCCAGCAGCTACATTTCTAACGCCTTCAGCAACGATTGCTTGCGCGAGTACTGTCGCAGTGGTTGTTCCATCTCCTGCAACATCATTTGTTTTAGAAGCAACTTCTTTTACAAGTTCTGCGCCAGTGTTTTCAAATTTGTCTTCAAGTTCAATTTCTTTGGCTACGGTCACGCCGTCTTTGGTAATAGTAGGCGAACCAAATCCTTTATCCAATACCACATTGCGTCCCTTTGGACCAAGCGTAACTTTTACAGCATTAGCTAATTTATCAACTCCTTTTTTTAATGATTGACGAGCGTTTTCGTCGAAAAGTAATTGTTTTGCCATAAGTTTATTCGATTATTCCTAAGATGTCCGATTCTGAGATAATAAGCATTTTTTTATCTCCTACTTTTATCTCATCTGGACTATATTTTTTAAACATAACCATGTCGCCGACTTTAACAGACATGGGTTGATTTTTACCGTTTTCCATTTTTCCAGGACCTGCGGCAACAACCTGACCTTTTTCTGGCTTTTCTTTTACTGTATCTGGCAAGACAATACCAGATTTTGTAATCTCCTCTTGTTCTAATGGTTTTACCAAAAGATTATCGCTTAATGGTTTGAAATTCATAAGATTTAATTTTAATTTTTATCTTATATCTTTTTAACATATGCGTCTTTTTTTGTCAAGTTAAAAACGGCCATTCCAGCCGTTTTTAACACGCAAAATGATTTTGCTTGTTAGAATTTTTCTTTAAAAGTCCAGTATCTGTTCATTGTGAAATTCCACGCCCAGGCGAAAAAGCATCCAACAGCTTTTCCTGCAATATCATAGACACCAAGCGTCACCAAGACATAAAGAATAACTTCTATTATTACAAGACCGCCTAAATTAACTGTAATATATTTTGTGTATTGTTGTATCTTTCTGCTATCTTTATTTTCAAAACTCCAGTTTTTATTCCAAATAAAACCCCATGTTACGGCCAGCAAAAAAGCAATAGCATTTGCCAAAAGGTAATGTATTTCAAAAAATATAAAAGACCGCGTAAGTGACCAATAAGTCCCAAAGTCAATAATAGCATTACTCGTCCCAACAATTGAATATTTGATAAATTGCCTGAATCCTTTTGGAAAAATCAGCCAGTATTTGTTGATTTTTGCGATAATGAAATACATAAACTAATTAACATTATACCAGAATATAAACTTAGGAGGTAGTGGTCAAAAAGGCCGAGAATTAACACAGGAACAAGAAGAATATTAAAAGATAAAATTATAATTAAAAAAACAGATAAGCACAGAAATCCCAAGACACCAATTTCCGAAAGAATAAAAAGATATATGTTGTGGACTGGCTGATAGGCAAAAGATTCACGATTTGGATTTATAAGATTTTGAACAGCTAAAGTGTAATTTCCATATCCTGCGCCAAAGAAAGGATAAGTTTTTATGATGCGTAAACTTTCGGAAAAATATTCTATTCGTTCGATATTAGATTTTACTTCCAGTCGTTCTGCGCCGCCAATGCGCGCTTTTGAAAGCGGTAGATAGATAAAAGAGAAAATAACTGGTATAAGAAAGCAGATAAATGACAATGATACAATTTTTTTGAATGTTATTCTGTTTTTTAAATTAATTAATAAATAAAATAACAAACTAATTATTAAAGCAATCCATGCAGCGCGGGAGAATGTGAAGAAGAGAGCGGTTGATAAAATTGGAAGAAAAAATATTAGTATCTTCCTCTTTTTTAATTTTAATATAAAAATTAAAAATATCGCAATCACTAAAAATCCCGCAAAGATATTAGGGTGGGGAAGCGCGCCATACGCCCTAAGCCAACGACCATCAGAGGTTTCAATAACCGAACTACCCAAGTTTGATGCATTTTGCATTGCCATTCCCAACCATTTTGATGCAAATGATGATTGCGATAAAAATTGCCAGATTCCTAAGCCAGCTTGAATTGCCATGCCAGCTATAAAAGCATAAGCGGTTTTTGTAAAACCAGCAAAAGAGTAAATCAGCATAATCAAAATAACACCAGCAAGAATTTTAGAAAGATAATAAAAAGATAGCGAAGAATCTAATGCAAGAATTGCCGACAAGAGAACAAAGAAACAAAGACACAAAGTAGCAAGAATTATTTTGAAAATCTTTTTCCAGTTAAGTATTAATTTAAAAATCCATTGGAAATTGATAATTGATAATTGAAAATTCTTAACCACATAAATAATACTTATTAGAAATATTAATCCCAAAAGTATTTCAGTCCCATAAAGGGACTTGCTCACATATTCCCATTCTCCTACTTCCCAAATCCATCTTGTTTGCCAGGGTAACAATAAGACAAGAAGATATAAACTATATTCTATTAACTTTTTCATAGAATTTTTTTCGTATTTCTTCGCGCGTATCGTTTTTATGAAATTTTAAAATTCCATCAGTAATTACTATGTTTGTGTTTTGATTTGCCCGTATCTTAATATCTTTAGGCATTATGCGCATCTGATATTTTTTAGCAAATTTTTCTACGATTTGAAGGTTTATAATCATATATATTAGGAAGAAATTTTTTTATCCATTGGTTTGATTGCCTGAATTTTTTATACGTTTTATTTTTATCCAAAATCGGCGTCATCTGGTTCAACCAATAAACAAAATGCGGATCATCAATTTCACCTTGTTGATTTTTGAGAGCCAGTTTCTCTAAATTAAGATTATCCTCGTCAATAAAAAAACTTGGGCAGATTGCATTATTTTTTGCTTCCCCTGGACGCAATCCGAAAATTTTTAAAAATCCTGTTACAAAAAATCTTGCTGTCCATATTTTTTTTCTGGTTGTGATAATAAATAAATCTATATCGCTTTTTTGTGGCGCGTTACTATAACCCAAATCATTGCATATCGCAATCATTTTTATAAAAGGAAAAAAATAGGCGATTTTTGCAAAGCGCAAAGCGCGTTTATATTTTTTTTCTGCGAATCTGTATCGTTTTAATCTAAAACAAAAATCGCCCTCGTGTTGGACGATTTTTAAAATATCATTTATAGTTGGATTACATTTAGGATTAGTATTATATAGCCACTTCCAAATTTCTTCTGCCCGAAGTGGCCAGTTAAAAATATCAAAATAGACAATAGTTCTTAAAAT
>JAYEKT010000079.1:0-9644 GCA_034716735.1 Patescibacteria group bacterium | reverse complement strand
CGCTTATTACACTGCAGTCGCAAAAAATTTAGACGTTGATAAACCTCGCAATCTTGCTAAGTCAGTGACAGTAGAGTAGAAGCAAAGTAGGAGCATCGCGACGATTCTTATAATAATATATTTTATATGTCACCAAGAAATGATTTTAATAAATATAGCACTGATTATTACAGAAAGTTATTAGAAGAGGAAGAAAAGAAACATAAAAAACCAGAAAAGAATTCAAAAAAGAAAAATTTAGCTAAAAAAATTTTAATAAGAATTTTAGAAGCTACAGATGCCTACGATGAATCGTTACCAGATATTAGAAGTTGTCAAAGCGCTTGGCTTACAGGCGGATATGAACTTGTAGCTGAAATAGAAGACGCCAAAGAAAGAAAATATCTTAGAGATGAATTGCGACGTCTTAAAAATCAGAGATTTTTAAAAGAAAGAAAAAGAGGAGAGCGATTAGAATTATGTCTTACTGAAAAAGGCAGAAAAGCAGCGCTTCGGCATAAGATATTAGAATGTAATAATATCTTAAAAGATAGATATTGTATCGTGATTTTTGATATTCCAGAATCGGAACGTTGTATAAGAAATTTTTTTCGTAGATTTTTAAAGGAGGCGGGATTTATTCAATTGCAAAAAAGTGTTTGGGTTACACAGAAGAATCTTGAAAATTATCTTATAGAATTAATACAGACAGCTAATGCGGAGAAATGGTTTCATGTGATAATGGCAACAAAGATAAGCAATTTTTATCCTAATGATGAGATATAACGAGACGAATTAGATAGTACGGGCGAAATTTAAAAGGACAACATGACTGACAATTTGATGCGGTCGTCCCAAAATATCAGTCATGTTAGGTTCAGGAACGATTCAGGAAATATATGGACGTCAAGAAATGCTGAGTATTAGTATAGTCAGTGAAGATGGGGCGTGGATAGCCACTTTTATAAGTGATATTATTAGAGGATATGTCATGACGGTAGCAACTTCGTGAGAAATTATGATAAGATGGTTTAGATGAATAATTTTGTAATGAAAGTCAAAAAATTTTTCAAGGAGGTGGCGGATTCAAAATCCAAAACCTTCTTTTTTATATGCGCAAGTTTTATTTTAGGAACTGGTTTGGCATCATTTATAATTAATACTTTTGATTTTTCTTTTTATCTTTTTTGTTTTGCAATTTTCTTTGTAGTTTTATCTTCAATGTTTTGGAAGGATAAAAAAATTCGTCTTGTTGTTTTGTGCGGGGCTTTTTTGATTCTTGGTGTGTGGCGATACACATCAGTTTTGCCAGATAATTCTGAAAACAGAATAGAATCTTTTAATGGGCAGACAAAAAATTTAATAGGGACAATAATTGAAGAGCCAGATGAGCGGGAAAGTCATATTAAACTAACAGTTCGTCCAACAGAGTATAGCGGTAAAGTTTTAGTCAAAGTCCCAAGATATCCAGAATATCAATATGGAGATAAATTAAGTATGGTCTGTAAATTAGAGACGCCACCAGTTTTTGAGGATTTTGATTATGCAAAATATCTATCACGCGATCAAATTTATTCTATTTGCAATTATCCAAAGAGTGTTCAGGTTTTGGATAATAATCAAGGAAATTTTGTCATCGCCAATATCTTTAAAACAAAACAAAAATTCGCTGGAACATTAAATAAGATTTTTCCAGAGCCGCATTCATCTTTTTTGGGAGGACTTCTTTATGGCGAGCGTCGGGGTATTCCGCCAGAAATAAAAGAAGAATTCAGGAAAACCGGCGTGACACACATCATTGCAATTTCTGGATATAATATAACTATTGTTATTGGAATGTTTTTTAGCGCGTTGATGCTTGTGTGGATTCCCCGTCGTTATGCTTTTTGGGTGGCGCTTATAGGAATTTCTTTTTTTGTAATTTTAACTGGAGCGGAAGCAGCAGTTGTACGCGCGGCGATTATGGGTTTTGTGTTGCTTACAGCCAAACAAGTTGGCCGACCAAGCGAAGCCACTAATGCATTAGTATTATCTGCAGGCATAATGCTTATTCACAATCCAAAACTTTTGATTTTTGATGTTGGATTTCAATTATCTTTTGCCGCAACACTTGGTTTGGTTTATATTGTCCCGATTTTTAAGAAACGTTTTAAAAAAATTCCCTCGCCCTTAGGAATCAAAGATACCTTGCTTGATACTCTTGCGGCAATACTTGCGACCTTGCCACTTATCCTATTTTATTTTGGAGCAATGTCTCTTGTCGCGCCATTTGCAAATGTTGCAATTCTACTTTTTATTCCTTGGGTAATGTTTTTTGGATTTTTGGCAGGAGTTGTTGGATTAATCTGGTTACCACTGGGTCAAGTCATTGGTATAATTGCATGGGCAATTATGGACTACATCCTAAAAATTATAAATCTTTTATCAAACATCCCGCTTGCTTCAATTGATTTAGGCAAAGCGCCATTTTTATTTTTAATTGTAAGTTATGGATTTTTAATTTATTGGATAATCTATGAGAAGAATAAACAAAAGAAAAGCAAAAAGATGGCTCGTCGGTAGCGCGCTTGTTTTGGTTTTTGCAAGCAGCGCCTTTTTTTCTTATATACAAGACCGTGGGAAATTAAAAGTCGTGTTTTTTGATATTGGTCAGGGTGACGCCGTATTAATTCGAACTCCAAACGGCGATGACATTTTAATTGATGGTGGTCCGAATAGCAGAGTGGTTCAAAAACTCGGAGAATATCTTCCGTTTTTTGATAAAGATATTGAGCTTGTGATTTTAACCCATCCGCATGCAGACCATCTAACAGGATTAATTGATGTGATGGAAAGATATGATGTTGAAAAAGTTTTAACAACTGATTTAGAAAATCCAACTGCGTTTTTTAAAGAATGGTAGAAATTTTTAGAATTAGAAGAAGCGGAAATTGAATTAGCTGATATTGAGGATGTGTTTAGATTTGGCGATGTAATTTTAAATATCTTATGGCCTTGTCAAGAACACCAAGAATATGATGGGGAAGAAAATTTTTCAGAATTTTTAAACGACGGCTCTATTGTAAATGAGTTGGTTTATGGCGAACATAAGTTTTTATTTACAGGTGATATTACATGCGATACAGAAAAAGAAATTTTAGAATTTTTGGAGAATTTTAATCAAGATGAAGGTTTGCAAGTTTTAAAGGTTCCACATCATGGAAGCAAGTTTTCAAGTTGTGAAGAATTTATAGAAACTGTAAATCCAGATATTGCCGTAATTCAAGTGGGTAAAAATAGTCATGGTTTGCCATCGCTCAGAATCATCCGACGATTGGAAAGATATGTTGAGAAAATTTTTAGAACAGATGAAGATGGTGATGTGGTTTTTGTTTGCGATGAGATAGAGTGTGAAATAAAAACTTGAAATTTATTAAAGAATATTATATTATAATCTAAGATTAACAATTAAATTTTTAATTTTATGCATCCAAAAGAAGAACGCACAGTTGTCTTAGTAAAACCCGATGGGGTTAAGCGCGGGCTTGTTGGTGATACAATCACTCGCATAGAACGTTGTGGTTTAAAAGTAATTGCTTTAAAAATGATAACTGCTACAGAAGAACAAGCCCTTAATCACTATCCGCAATCAGAAGAATGGCTTAGTGGTATGGGAAAGAAAACTCTTGAGCATTATGAAAAACATGGAGTAGATGCAGTAAAAGAACTTGGTACAGATGACCCGCTTGAAATTGGAAAAATGATTTCTGGTTGGCTTGTTGACTTTGTAACATCTGGTCCAATTGTTGCTATGGTTGTTCAGGGAATACACGCGATTGATATGGTTAGAAAAATTGTTGGAAATACTTTGCCAGCAAAGGCAGATATGGGAACAATTCGCGGTGATTATTCTGTTGATTCACCCACACTTGCAAATTTAGGGAAACGCGCGATTCATAATGTTGTTCATGCATCTGGCGATCCAGACGAAGCAATACATGAAATAGAACACTGGTTTACATCCAAAGAAATCCACGCATACGACAGGGCGGAAGAGGACATTATGTTTTAAAATCGATTTTATAGTTCTTGAATTTATATTTTTTCAACGGCTCAACGCGATGAGCCGTTGACTATAGCCCGAATAAAACAACTTGACTATTTAGTCGAGTTGTTTTATGATATAATGTTATTATGAAAAAATTCTTCAAAAAGAAAAGTGTAATTATTACATTGTCAGTAATCGTCGTTTTGATAATCGGTGGGTATTTTTGGAACAAAAGCAAAGAGGAACCAGAATATGATTTTATTGTTGTTGAAAAAGGTGATTTGACTCAGGAAGTTAGCGTGACAGGTCAAGTTAAACCAGCCGAGAGCGTAGATTTGGCTTTTGAACGAAGTGGCAAGGTGGGGACGGTCGTAGTAAAAATTGGTGATATTGTTACATCGGGCCAACTGCTTGCATCTTTAATAAATGGAGAACTTGCTTCAGATCTTTTACAAAAACAGGCAAATCTTGAGGCAGAGCAAGCAAAATTAGATGAGATAAAAGCAGGTACCCGTCCAGAAGAAATCCAACAAGCGCGAACAGATGTATCCAACGCAGAAATAGCGCTTAGCGATAAAGAAGATAATTTAGAAAATGTTAGAGCGCAAGCTATCGCAGATTTAGAAAGTGATTATTCGGCAGCTCTTACATCAGCAGAAAGCGCGGCAACTTATGGTAAAAGCGCGCTTCTGACCCTGGCAGATATTCAACAAGTTCACTTTAACGGAAGCGATTCAAATAGTTTGGATGTAGCTGATGCTAAAGAGGTGGCAGTATATTCTCTTCTCGGTGAATCAAGCGCTGGACGTTCTGACGCAGAGCAAATTAGTTTTTATAGTGGAGGAGCTTATGGAACTGCGCAAAATGCTGTAATAAGTCCAACTCATGAAAATATTGACTTAGCGCTTACAGAAATCGCTGATGCCTTGCAAGATGTCAAAATTGCTCTTAACGCAGTTCCAATAATTGATGATTTTACATCAACACAAGAAACAAATATTAGTACAGCAAAAACCAATGTTAATTCGCAAATTACAGCTGTTTCAAGCAAGCGGCAGGCAATAGCTGTCCAAAAAGCCACCAATGCTTCAAGTGTTGCAATAGCAGAAGCAAGTGTTAATACTACAAGAAATACCTTGGCAAATAAGCAAGATACTTTAACGTTAAAGCTTGCTGGATATACTCCTGAGCAAATTGCCGCGCAAGAAGCAAAAGTAAAATCCGCGCGCGCAAGCGTCGGAAATATACAGGCGCAAATTAACAAGACCATAATCCGCGCGCCAATCAACGGTGTTATTACAAAACAAGATGCGAAAGTCGGAGAAATAATTACTGCAAATATAGAAATGATATCTATTATTTCTGAAGCCGAATTTGAAATTGAAACAAATATCCCAGAAGCAGATATTGCCAAAATCAAAGTAGATAATAATGCTATGGTCACACTTGATGCATACGGAGATGAAGAGATTTTTAATGCGCGCGTAATTACAGTTGATCCAGCTGAAACAATTATTGAAGGTGTCTCAACTTATAAAGTGACTTTACAGTTTATTGGAGAAAATGGCCGTATTCGTTCTGGCATGACGGCAAATATAGATATTACAACCGCAAAACTTAAAAATGTTATATCTGTTCCACAAAGAGCCGTAATATATAGTGGCGGAGAAAAAGTTGTAAGAGTGTTAAATGATGATGAAACAATTTCAGAAGTGGTGGTTAAAACTGGCGTCCGTGGTTTAAACGGAAGAATCGAAATTATTGAGGGCGTAGAAGAAGGAGACAGAGTAATTACCACCTTAAGAGAAAAATAAAAACATATGCCATTAATAAAGGCAGAGAATTTATCAAAAACTTATTATGGTGATGGTGTCAAAACCCGCGCGCTCCGCGAGGTTTCTTTTGAAATTAAAGAAGGAGAGTTTGTTGCTATTATGGGTCCTTCAGGTTCTGGGAAATCAACCCTACTCCACATTTTGGGTTTTTTAGACAAACACACTAAGGGTAAGTATGTTTTTAACGAAAAAGAATTTGATGATTTTTCAGAAGAAGAATTAGCGCATTTACGTAATAAAAAAATGGGCTTTGTTTTTCAAATGTTTAATTTACTTCGCAGAACTAGTGTTTTGGATAATGTAATGCTACCCCTTTTATATTCTGATAACAAAGAAGAGGATTGGAAAAAAATGGCAAAGGATGCAATTAAATTGGTTGGATTAGAACACCGCATGGATTACGACACATCACAACTTTCTGGTGGTGAAAAACAAAGAGTTGCCATTGCTCGCGCTTTAGTAAACAATCCGCAAGTTATTTTTGCTGATGAGCCAACAGGGAATTTGGATTCAAAATCCGGGCAGAACATAATGGAGATACTTCAGGATTTGCATGAATCTGGAAAACATACAATTTTATTAATTACACACGAAACTTATACTGCTGAACATGCTGAAAGAATTATTAATTTTAAGGATGGAAAAATTTCGAGTGACAAAGCTGTCCAATGTCGTCATCACGCAAGAGAACATTTTGAAAAATAATTTATGAAGTTGGAATATACATTTAAAAGCGCGTTAAAGGCGCTTTTGACACACAAATCAAGATCGGCGCTTACAATACTTGGTATTGTTATAGGAATTACAGCAATAATGATGATTATGTCCATGGGATCAGGAGCGGAGAATTTGATATTAGGAGAGCTTGGCAGTTTTGGTTCAGAACTTATTGCCGTGATGCCCGGTAGAGAACCCACAGGTCCGACAGATTTTGCAGAAATGATGTTCTCTGATTCTTTAAAAGAACGTGATGTAGAAGCGCTAAAGAAAAAGAGCAATGTTCCTGGATTAAGAGATATTTCACCAGAAGTTCTTGTTCCTGGAAGTGTGTCTTATATGGGCGAAACATTCAAACCAATGATTATTGGCTGGAACGTAGAAATGCTTGCAGAACTTATGGATCTTTATCCAGAGAAAGGAAATCTTTTTGATGATAATGACATTAGAACAAAGGCAAGCGTTGCCGTAATCGGTTCAAAAGTGAAAGAGGAGCTTTTTGGCGCGCAAGATGCAGTTAATAAGAAAATAAAAATAAAAAATAGGAATTTTAGAGTGGTTGGTGTTTTTGAAAAACGCGGAATAGTTAGCTTTTTAAATGTTGACGAATCAGTTTTAATACCTTACACAACAGCCATAACATATCTTAGGGGGACTGATTATTATAGTCAGCTTAATATAATAGCAACGAGCCCAGAGGTGATTGATGAAACTGTTTTAGACATAGAAAGAACTTTACGAGAGATGCATGGTATAACAGATCCAGAAAAAGATGATTTTTATGTGACAACACAAGAAGCAATGCTTGAACAAATCGGAACGATAATCGGGATTTTGACGATGTTTTTATCTGCTGTTGTTGCCATTTCTTTAATTGTCGGAGGAATTGGTATTATGAATATTATGCTTGTATCTGTCACAGAGCGAACTCGTGAAATAGGTTTAAGAAAAGCGCTTGGCGCGACAGAAGGAAATATCTTAAAACAATTTTTAATAGAATCAGTAATGCTTACTGCAACAGGCGGGGCTATTGGTATTGCCTTTGGCGCAGGGCTATCGTTTTTAGTATCTGTTGCATTAAGCAAGTTCGCGGGACTTAATTGGTCGTTTTCGTTTCCTCTTACCGCAGCGATTATGGGATTGGGTGTCTCTGCTTTTGTTGGTTTGATATTTGGTTTATATCCTGCAAAAAAGGCATCTCAAAAAAGTCCGATAGAGGCGTTGCGCTACGAGTAGCCCACTACGAAATTATAAAACCTCGGCATAGTGTCGAGGTTTTGGTTTATGGGGTATGGCTTGCGTTCTGGTGGTTTAGGATTTTGTTGCTTAGTTTAACTCCAATAGTAAAACCACTTTGTCCATTTGCGCCACATTTTGGGCATACAAAAGAAATGTGGTTAAGAAATTTAACAAAACGTTCCAAATTTAGTTCGCCAGTTGAGTTTTCATAAACGACAAAAGTCATCTTCTTTTTGTTTTTGCAAAAATCGCATTCAACAACAACTTTTACCGTATCAATTTTGTCGCCTTCAGCCATTACCTCCCCCTCCTTTTATTTTATTTTTTATTATTCAACTAATCTTAGCAGATTTGATTATGGATGTCAACTCTGCTAAAATTAAAATATAATTTTTAACTCTTATTATTATGTTTGGATATAGAAAAAGAACGATGAATATCTTTAATCCAAAGTCAAAGGATGTATTTAAGTTGAGTCGGACTAAAATCGAAAGATTTATAGAATGCCCTAGATGTTTTTACTTAGACCGTCGTTTGGGTTTGGACAGACCATCTGGTTTTCCATTTACGCTTAATTCTGCAGTAGACAAATTATTAAAAAAAGAATTTGATATTCATCGCGCAAAAAAAGAAAAACATCCGCTGATGGAAACATACAAAATTAATGCAATCCCTTTTGTTCATGAAAAAATGGATGAATGGCGCGAGAATTTTGTTGGTGTGCAGGCCTTGCATAAACCAACCAATCTTTTAATCTTTGGCGCAGTTGATGATATTTGGGAAAATAAAGACGGTTCGCTTTCTGTCGTTGACTACAAGGCAACAAGCACCACTAAAGAAATTACCTTAGAAGAAGAATATCGCAAGTCATACAAGCGACAGATGGAAATTTATCAATGGCTTTTGCGCCAGAATGGTTTTAATGTTTCAGATGATGGTTATTTTGTTTATGTAAATGGATTAACTGACAAAGAGGCATTTGATGGCAAATTAGAATTTGATGTGCAAGTTTTAAAATATACTGGAAATGATGATTGGGTGGAAAAAGCAATTACAGACGCGCATAAATGTTTGATGGGCAACAAAATTCCAAAAGCATCTTGGAATTGTGATTATTGTAAGTATAGAGAGGAAATGAAAGAAGTTGAATAAAATATGTCTGAGATATTATTTATAGACAAACCTAAAGGCATCACATCTTTTGATGTCATAAGAATCTTAAGAAAAAAACTCGGTGTCCGAAAAATGGGGCATGGAGGAACATTAGACCCGCTAGCTTCGGGTCTTTTGATTATTGGAATTGAAAAAGGAACAAAAAAACTTAATCAATATCTTAATCGAAAAAAAACTTATATAATGGATATTTTACTTGGTAAGAAAACTGACACAGGAGATTTAGAAGGAAAAGTCATAGAAGAAAAAAAGATAAAAGAAATAGATATCAAGGAAATAAAAAAAGTATTAAAACAAATGGAGGGCGAGATAGAAATGGAAGCCCCAATTTACTCTGCAATAAAAGTAAAAGGAAAACCGCTTTACAAATACGCGCGCGCTGGTGAAAAAATAAAACCGCCAAAAAGAAAAGTGACAATTTTTCATCTTAAATTATTAAATTATAAAATTGTCATTCCCGCGAAAGCGGGAATCCACTCCCCTGTCATTCCTGCGAAGGCAGGAATCCATAAAAAAGAACATACCTTGCGAGTAGAGATGGAGTGTGAAAAGGGAACATATGCGCGGTCAGTTGGCGAAGAAATCGGCAAGCGTTTGGGATATCCTGCAACACTCAAAGATTTGCGCAGAACAAAAATCGGAGATATAAGGGTTGAAGACGCGAAAAAATTAGA
>JAYEKT010000078.1:0-9654 GCA_034716735.1 Patescibacteria group bacterium | reverse complement strand
TTCGGGGTTTTTTGCTAAATGCGCAAATTGAATTTGCGCATTTAATTTATTCTAAATTCTGGATCCCAGATTAAATCTGGGATGACAAGGAAACGAAAGGGGCACGGGTCGCCTGCGGGCTCCCGTGAGATTCCCACTTCACACGCTTGCGTGTGAGGGGCTTCGCTTCGGTGTAACTTCAGAATAACAATTCATTGACTCATGCGGTTTTTTGTGTTATTTTATAGGGACAGAATGCTGGTTTTTTATACTTGGCGACATCGGGTTTCCCTCCTTGGTCTTTGCCGCACACGGCGGTCTTACGGAGTGAAACCCGATGTCATTCTTATGTCGCTCAATAATCTTTTAAACACAGTAAAACAACATCACCCAAACGCCGACTTGGATTTAATTCGGTTGGCTTATGATTATGCTGAAAAAGCGCATGAAGGACAAAAAAGAGAATCTGGCACTCCTTATTTTGAACATCCTGTTGCAACAGCGCAAATACTCGCAGACATGAAATTAAATGTGCCGATTATTGTTGCCGGCCTGCTTCATGATGTTCCAGAAGAAACAACTTTTACAATAGAAGATATCAAAGAAAACTTTGGTTCTGAAATTGCTGGCATGGTTCAGAGAATTACCAAACTTGGAAAAATAAAATATCGCGGGATAGAGCGTTATGTAGAAAATTTAAGAAAAATGTTTATTGCAATTGCTTATGACGTCCGTGTTGTTTTTATAAAATTCGCCGACCGTCTTCATAATCTTAAAACATTGGATTCCCTTCCGCCGGAAAAACAAAAACGCATTGCTTTAGAAAGCATGGAAATTTACGCGCCAATTGCCAACCGTCTTGGAATGGGTAGAATCAAGGGTGAATTAGAAGATGAGGCGTTTAGATATGTTCATCCAGAGGAACATAAATGGGCATCTGGTTTGGTTGAAGAAAAATATCGTGAAAAAGAAACATATCTTGATAGAATCGGAGAAGTAATTAAAGATGATTTACAAAAATCTGGCATTGTTTCCGTTTCAATCCATGGCAGAACAAAACACATATGGAGTTTATATCAAAAATTATTGAGAAAAGATAAGGAAATTGAACGAATTTATGATTTAGTTGCATTAAGAGTTATCGTAAAAAGCGTTTCAGATTGTTATGCCGCGCTTGGCATCATTCATCAAAGATGGAAACCATTAAAAGGAAGAATAAAAGATTATATTGCCCAGCCAAAACCAAATGGATACCAATCAATTCATACAACTATCTTTTGTGAGAATGGTGAGATAATCGAAGTTCAAATCAGAACAGAAAAAATGCATGATGAAGCAGAGTTTGGTATTGCCGCGCATTGGCATTATGATGAAAAAGGCAAGATGTCAATTAAAGACAAAAGGCAATTATGGTGGGTGAAGGAACTTTCAAAAATACAAAAAGAAATTAGTGACAAGCAGGAATTTTTGGATTCTCTTGAGACACTAAAAATTGATGTTTTTCAAAACAGAATTTTTGTTTTCACACCACAGGGAGACGTTATAGATTTACCAGAAAATTCTACACCAGTTGATTTTGCATATAATGTTCATTCAGAAATAGGAAATAAATGCGCGGGTGTAAAAATAAATAATCAGATGGCAAGAGTAGACAGTTGTCTGCAAAGTGGTGATGTTATTGAAATTATTACAGAAAAAAATCGCAAGTGTCCTAATCCCGATTGGCTAAGCTTTGTAAAAACGCGTAGCGCGCGAGAAAAAATCAAAGCGCAGATTAGATTAGTTAAAAAAACCTCAATTTAGATTGAGGTTTTTTTGTATAGATTCCTGCCTTCGCAGGAATGACAGAAGGGGTGGCAGGAATGACAGAAGGGGTGGCAGGAATGACAGAAGGGGTGGCAGGAATGACAGAAGGGGTGGCAGGAATGACACCAATAAATGACGTTAAATGCTCTTCAGTTTTTTAACTAAAGTTTTGAATTCTTCATCAGAATAGAAATCTATTGTGATTTGCCCACGCTGGCCTCGTTTCTTGACCACTACTTTTGTTTCCAAAATCTCACGCAAAGTTTCTTCAAGAGCTAGTGTGTTTGCGTCTTTAGATTTTACTGAAGTTTTTTTGCGCAAACGGCTTTCTCTTTCAATGTCACTTGTAGTCATCCCGCCTTTCAAAAATCTTTTTAGATAAAGTTCCTGTTCTTTTGGCGTCATTGTTACAAGCGCGCGCGCTGATGTGGCAGGAATTTTTTTATTTTGTATTGCGGATTGAATACCTTCTGGAAGATTTAGAAGACGCAGAGTATTTGTAATCTGCGGGCGGCTCTTGCTCATCTTCTTAGCAACATCTTCTTGTCTTAAACTAAATTCATCGATTAAACCCTTGTATGCCCGCGCTTCTTCTATTGGATTTAAATCTTCTCTGTGTAGATTTTCAACCAATGCAAGTTCTAATTTTTTTTGCGCATTAATGGATTTTAAAATAATTGGAACATTTCTAACCCCTGCTATTTTTGCTGCGCGCAAACGTCTTTCACCAGCAATGAGTTCATATCTTCCACCGCCCAAATCTGAAACAAGCAGTGGCTGTAAAATCCCATATTGTTTTATAGATTTTACCAATTCTTCTAATTCTTTATGGCTGAAAATTTTACGTGGCTGACTTGGATTTGGTGTTATTTTACTTGGAGATATCTCCAAAACACCAGTTCCTGCAGAAGAAGCTGATTTTATCTTTGATGAAACTACTGTAGTTTTTGATGGAATCAATGATGATAAACCACGACCTAAACTCATAAACTTATATTTTAATTATTATTTTCTAAGTCAACAATTTCCCTTGCCAAACGGCTATATGCTTTTGCTCCTTTTCCTTTTGGATCATATTCAAGAATAGATTTTCCGTGACTTGGCGCTTCTGCCAAGCGAACGCTTCTAGGAATTACAGAACGAAAAATTCTGTTTGGAAAATATTGATATAATTCGTCCATTACTGCTCCAGATAAACCAACGCGCGAATCAAACATTGTAATCATTGCTCCTAAAATTTCTATGTCTGGTTTTAAGTGTTCTTTGACTAATTTTATTGTTTCAAGAAGATGTCCCAATCCTTCAAGGGCATAATATTCTGCCTGTACTGGAATTAGAATATAATCTGTTGCCGCAAGCCCATTTACTGTTAAGATGCCAAGCGAAGGCGGACAATCAATAATAACATAATCATAATCATTGCGGATATCTAAAATTGCATTTTTCAAAAAATACTCTCTGTCTGGCATGGAGACAAGCTCTATGTTTGCTCCAGCAAGCTCTGGAGTGGCTGGCGCTACATCAAAAGTTCCATACGGATTTTTAACAACAATATCTTTAAATGACGCGCTACCGCAAATTGCGTCATAAACTCCCCCTTTTATATTACGGTGATCAATACCAACGCCTGATGTTGCGTTTGCTTGCGGGTCTAAATCTAAAAGTAAAACAAACTTACCGAGTTGTGATAAATAACTCGCAAGGTTGATTGAGGAGGTAGTTTTTCCCACTCCGCCTTTTTGATTTACTATAGAAATTACCTGCGCCATATCTTTATAAATTATACCAACAACATAGCATATTGACAAATCTAGTTTTATAGTATAAAATAATAGAGATAACGGCGGGATAGCTCAGTTGGTTAGAGCGCAGGACTCATAAGCCTGAGGTCGTGGGTTCAAATCCCACTCCCGCTATAAAAAATTTTTTATGTATTTATCAGTTCATACTTGTGTAGGAGCAATTATCGGTAGGTTTTCACCAAATCCTATCGTTGCTTTTTTGTTAGGGATTGTTTCTCATTTTATTCTCGATATGATTCCACACGGCGACATGAAAACGTATGAAGAGTTTAGAAAAGGAAAAAAAGTAGTACGAGAATTATCCATAACTTTATTAGATGGAATTTTTTCAATGTATGTAGCAATGTTTATATTGGTTGGGTATGCCAGAACTGGGCATGAAATAAATATTGCCGCTGGTATTATCGGAGCTGGACTACCAGATGTCTTGACTTTAATTTATAGAATAACTAAAATTAAATTTTTGAAATGCGTGGATGATTTGCATTACTTTGCTCATCGTATAATTCCTCAAAAAAAAGAAATACCCTATTTTTTCGGAATCGCTTATCAAATTATTCTTTTATTTTGTCTTTTGATTTATACACGAACATTCTAACGGGACAGCCGTCTGTCACATTAGAATAAAAAAAGCTCCGAGTCCTTGCTCGGAGTTTTTTGGTGGGCACGGAGGGGATCGAACCCTCATGGAGTTGCCCCCATAGGTTTTTGAGACCTACGCGTATACCAGTTCCGCCACATGCCCAATTACACATTATTTTAACACAAATCACGGTAAAAGTCAAGCGTCTCTTCTGCGGTTTTTTCCCAACTAAATGACTGCGCTCTCTTCACTCCCTCCTTTACAAGTGTCTCTCTAATATTTTCATCTGTTAAGATTTTTTCCAAGGCATCTGAAATTTCTTCTGATTTTTTTGGATTTACCAATAATCCGGCCTTGCCGACAACTTCAGGAAGCGACGTTATGTTGGACGCGATGATGGGTGTGCCGATTTCCATTGCTTCCAAAACCTGCAAACCAAATCCTTCATATAAAGAAACATTTACAAAACAAGATGCGTGTTTTATTAAAGCAAATTTGTCTTGGTGCGGAACATATCCCAGATATTTAACTTTCTTTTTCTTTTTGATTTCAGATAATAGCTTTTTTGATTTTCCTTTTGGAAGACCTGCGATGACAAGTTCAAAATCTTCTGGAATTTTGGCTTCGAGCAGTGTCTCAATATTTTTTCTCGGTTCTATTGTCCCTAAATACAAAATGTAATTTTTTTCTATATTATATTTTTTCTTTAAATCTTCTAAATCAATTACATCATCTTCTGTAAGAACATCTTCTGTCAAAAGAAAATGTCTTGTTGTGTCTACTCCTTGATAAACAACTTTAATTTTTTCAGATGGGATACTGAAAATATCTATTGCTTCGTTTTTTGTATACTCTGAAACAGCAATAATTTTGTCAGCATGTTTTACTGCTTCCTTTATAATATCTTTATCTCCTAATTCTTTTTTTTCAAACCATTGAGGATGGCGGAACATAGCAAGGTCATGTAATGTGACAACGTTCTTGCCAACATATCCTGTATATAATAAAGGAGATGGGGTGTGGAGCAAGTCCATTTTTTCCTGACTTGCAAAAGCAGAGATTAGGTGTTTTGAATAGTCAGGCAGAAGATGGTGGCGGTATTCGTGAAATGGAAAAAATTTGATTGTCGTCTTTGGATGGTCGCCGACGATTCTGCTGGCTGCCTCGCGGGTTACGAGTTTGTCAAAAAATAAGACATACTCATTTTTTTTATCCAATTTTAAAAGATTAGTCACTAAATAATAAGTGTAATGACCAATTCCAGCATGCTCACCAAATCTGGGGTTTAAAATTGTCCTGCAGTCAATGCCTATGCGCATACTTAAAAATATAAAATTATAAAAATATAAAAAAATATCTCTTTCTTATATCTTAGCAAAAATCGGGGTATTAAAAAAGACCGGTATTTTCCGGTCTTGATATGACTAATCCAACTCTCCTTCATCATACATAATCTTTAAATTCTTTACTGTCTTCAATAATCTCCTCAACTCCTTATCTCCTCTGTATTTCCGCATAAAATCTTTCACTTCTTGCGACTCTAGTCCGTGTTCGTTCATCAAATCAATAAATTCAGATATTAAACCTGCGCGTCTTGGGTTTTTCATCTCCCGCCTCCTTCTTCACTGTCAAATCCACTGAGGTCTGCCTTTATATTCTTCAATACATCTGAAAACACTTCCCTTTGTTCTCTATACTTCGAATCTAAGAAACACAAAAACTCAACAGCTTGTTGGTCAGTAAGAAGTAATTGAGATTCTTCGCTTGCATCTTCACTCACATTATCCACTCTATGTAAAGCCACCAACTTTCCCCCTTTGTAAGAAATATAGTTTCCCCAACCCGACACAATCCCTTCTTCGTCTATAAAACCTCTCAAAAATTCTTCAGTATATCTTGGATATACCAATCTTTCAGTACCTGATACCATTCCCCACACAAGCACGTCGCCGTTGAAGATAATCATCTCTCGCCTCCTTTGTTTTTTTCTACCAACTCAAGTTTCATTTCATTGTTAATCCTTAAAACACCTGCATCGGTCAAACGCATTATTGTCGACCCAACCCCTCTTTCAACATTTGTTCCAAACATAAATGACACTCGCTTTTTAAGTTCCGACGGACGCATTGACCCATGTTCTTTGATTACCTGTAAAATCGCTTTTTCAACATCTTCTCTTTTTACTTTATCAAAATCTATATCTTCGCGTTCTCTTTCTTGAGATGTCTTAGGCGCTTCCATTAAATGCAGTTCCACTAAAGTGCGATATTTAAACAAAAATTCATCGGCATCCTCATCAGTCAGGAGGAGGTTCCAACCATCAACCCAATCATACGAACCATGCATTTCAATATGTCTATTAATAACTAAATATAAACGTTTATCTGCTGAAACAAAAAGATTTATGCGATGAATATGTTGCTTACATATAGAAGGTTTGAATAAAATTTTTTGGGCTAATTCTGAATCTACATATATCTGTCTTTCAAAATCATCTACTTTGAAACCGTCAAGATTTGAGTATGCATCTTTTACTTTCATCTCCCGCCTCCTTTGATTTTTTTTATTTTTTGTTAACGAACTTTTGAATTGCCTTTAAATTAACACAGAATATTAAAAAAGTCAACGGCTCAACTGGTTGAGCCGTTGAAATTGGTATGTCATTCTGAGGTTACACCGAAGCCAATAGTCCCTCACACAGAATGTGTGAAGTGGGCGAAGCCCCTCACACGCAAGCGTGTGAAGTGGGAATCTAATACTAAAAAAAGTTTTTTATATGAGATCCTTCGCTATCGCTCAGGATGACGGAAGGGTAATTCAAAATTACAATTTACACTAAAAATCTCAAGAAAGATACGACGCCTAGGGTGGCGAGTGTGACTACAAATCCAGCGATTATGACACCTATTACAATTAATGGGATTGCGCGTTTTTTTGGAACACCGAATAAAAATGCCGCGAGAGAACCTGTCCATGCGCCAGTAATTGGTAATGGTATTGCTACAAATAAGATGAGCGCCAATTCGCCATAAACTGCATACTTGCCTTCTGTTTTTCTACGCGTGCGCGCAAAAAGCCAAGTAAAAAATTTATCAAAAATTTTAAATCTACGAAGAAAATTTGAAATCGGTCCAATCAACCAAAGAATTAAAAAAACAGGAACGATATTTCCTGCTACTGAAAGCAAATACGCTTTCCAAATCGGCATATTAAAAACTTCAATGGCCAGAGGCAAGGATGCTCTCAACTCTCCAACAGGAGTCATTGCAACTAAAAATGTAATAATTTCATTGGGCATAAAAACTATAATTCACTAAAGGCCGCAAACGCCAAATTCTTTGCTTCATGAAATCTTTTTGCGCTTGTTTCTGCTCCAAGAACCACAACAATAACTTCCTTACCTTGCCAATTTTTAATTTGTGTCGCTATATTAAATCTACTTTCATCTAAATAACCGGTTTTTCCGCCCAAAACCTTATAATAAGTGGGCTGGAACATACTAAGAAGACCGTTGGTGTTGGATGTTTGATAATACAGACCCCTATCTAATGTTTGAAAATTATAATTTTTTGTTGTTGTGACTCTTCTAATAAACCCATTCTTAAATGCATGCCTTGCCAGTATTGCAACGTCGCGCGCAGTAGAAACATTTTTTGGGTCTAGTCCAGTTGGTTCGGTAAAATGTGTATCATACATACCTAAAAGCTGGGCATACTCATTCATTTGTCTAACAAACTCTTCTTCGCCAAGACCTGTTGCGCGTACAAACATTGATACGGTATTATTTGACGAACGAACCATGCCAGTATAAACAACATCTTTAACACGCATTCTGTCGCCCGGATAAAAAGAAAGATAAGAGATATTATCCCCCTCATTTATATATTGGTTTAAATTTTCTAAATCACTATTTTGCGCTTCAATAATATTATTTAAACTGGTTTGTGATTTAATAAAAATAATCAAAGACATCAGTTTGGTAATGCTTGCAATTGGTGTTTTCAAGAGAGGTTTCATTTCATAAATTATTTCGCCCGTTTCAGCATCCAAAACAATAACACTTCGAGATGTTATTGGCACGCCAGCAATTTCTGTAATTGAGTCCCTGTAGCCAGAATAAACAACATCTTTTGCAAGAGTAAGATGATGAGCAACTGTAAAAGTGAGATTCCTGGCTTGTGCGGGTACAATTAGTAAGCTGATAAGAATTATAATTGTGAATAATACGCGCATGAAATTGATTGTTGATTGTTAATTGTTGATTGTTGGTTCTGACAATATTTCCCCGATTATCTTATTGCTACTTAATTTTTTATAGTCAGGCAATTCCTTCACATCTCTAATTCCTAAAAATTTTAGAAAATCTAACGTAATTAAAAAATCTTGGTCAGTATTTTCAATAAGTCCGCGCATCATTAAATTTCTTAAAACCAAAGAACAATTTACCCCGCGGATTTGTTCAAGTTCTGGTTTTGTTATTGGACCGCGATATGCAATAGTTGTAAGTGTTTCAAGTTGTGGGCGCGTGAGCTCTCCTGTTGTTTCATCTTTTAAAAATTTTTGGATAACTTCAGAATTATTTGGCGATGATATCATCTGGTATTTTTTTTGATGTTTAATAATTTCTATTCCCCCATCTCGATCTTGATAATTTTCACAAAGTTCTTCAAGTATTTTTTCTACTTCATTTTTTTTACAATCACTAAATTCAGAAAAATCATTTATAGATAAAGGATGGTCTGAAATAAATAGTAAACTTTCAATTACGGATTTTAGATTCATAATTTTTTAAGCGTGATATTGTCAAATATTTTGTTCTGGCTTGCTGAAACCAATCTATTTTTCATAAGCTCAAGTAGCGCAAGAAAACTAACAACTTTTTCTGTCTTGTTTTTAGTGTCATTAATTACCTTATTGAAAATTAAAACGCTTCTTCGTTTGATTAATTTTTGTATAAAATCTATTTTTTCCTTAATAGAAATAGCCCTTTTTATTGCCTTTTCTGGTAATTTAAGAATGGGTTTCACTGAAGAAATAATTTCATAAAAAATTTCTGATAATCTTTCTTTTGTTAGGCGCACAGGGGGAGAAAAAACCGCATCATTAACAATATATTTATTCCGACTAAAAGTAAAATTCTTTTGTTCTATTATGTTTTGAATATTTTCCGAAGCTAAAACAAATTCGCGATACATTTTAAGCTGTTCCTCAAGCAATGCTTCGTCTTCTTCAAGACCTAAATCCAAATTAGGCAAAAGCGATTTAGATTTAATCAATATAAGTTTTGTAGCGATTATTAAAAAATCCGCCATTTCTTCTGGATTTTTTTCTTCGATTTGTTTTATGTAGGCAAGATATTGATCTGCAACTTGAGCCAAACTAACTTCATTAATATCAAGCTTCTCCTGCTCAATTAATTGAAGCAGGAGATGCAAAGGACCTTCAAAAGATTCTGTTCTAATTTTATACATCTACTTATTTCTT
>JAYEKT010000077.1:0-2191 GCA_034716735.1 Patescibacteria group bacterium | reverse complement strand
TCTTCAAAAACTCTTTGATTTTGGTCATTTGCGCTTTTCCTTTCTTTTTTTTATCAAATCTTTCGGACAAGAGCTGCGGTAGCTCCCATGTTCATAAGAGCAGTGTGCCCATAAGCAATAACCTTAATGCCTTTTGTGTCATTGTCGCCGACACCAATCATCCTCTCATGATGAACACCACGTCGAAGAACTTCATGAGTAGTATTTGTTCTATCCAAATTAGCGCGCTTATATCTTTTTCCTGCAACACAAAGCGTAAAAGCAGACTCAACAGCTGAAATAATTTCTTCTCCTCTTTTTTCTGCAAGCTCCTGCTGTTTGTCATACTTTCTTCCATGAAAAACTGGGTTGCTTTCAAGCGCCGTAAGAATCACCACGGAACGCATACGCTCCAAAGAAAAATCTTCTCCCTCTGCCCAATAAGAATAGTTGTTAAAAGCGCCAGAAAATCTTCTAAGCAACATCTCAAGATTTGGTGGCTCCATCTTTTCATAGTTTCCACCGTCATCCTTATACACTATCTTTAAAAAAGATGGCATTTGAAAAAGACCAACTGCAGAATTTTCTTCGCCAAAATCTTCACGAAGTTGTTTTAGATAAGCAACAATCTCCATCGCGCTAAAACCACACGAATCTCCTGAAACATCTCCTTCAAAAATCTCACTCACCTCTTTCGGACCACAAACAACAAGTTCTGGAAACCTTTCACGAACTTCGGCAAAAGACATAGCAAGAGCTCTGAAATTATTCATGACGTTCTCCTTTCTCGTTTTTTTTGTAAAAGATAGATTTCATCCCACCTTACTACATCTCTTGACTTTTGTCAAGGTTTAGGGCAAACTGGTATAATAATTATATGTCAACTATAGCAATAATCGGCAGGACTAATGTCGGAAAATCTACACTATTTAATAAAATGGTCGAAGAAAGCAAGGCCATGGTTTCTGATATCCCAGGAACAACTCGTGATAGAAATTACGGCATTTGCGAATGGCGTGGAAAAAAATTAATTTTGATTGATACTGGTGGGCTTGATATAGAAAAAAAGGATATTATTGAAAAAAATGTTGTAAAACAAGCTGAGTTTGCAATCAAAGAAGCATCAGTTATTCTTTTTATAGTTGATGCAAAAACAGGAATTACAAGTGAAGATAGAAATTTAGCGCGCGCGCTTCGCAAAGCAGATAAACCAATTATCTTAGTTGCCAACAAAGCCGACAGCCCAAAATTTCGCGAAAAAGCAGAAAGCGATAAATGGAAGGGTCTAGGATTTGGCAAGGCCGCTCCTGTTTCTGCGGCAAATGGTTCTGGTGTTGGGGACTTGTTGGATATTTTGGTAAAAAAATTACGCGCAAAACGCTTGCCATCTGTTTTTGAAAAACCTCTTACTAAATTAATTTTTCTTGGTAAACCAAATGTCGGCAAATCATCTATTGTTAATGCGTTACTCGGCGAAGAACGTGTTATTGTTTCAAACATTCCGCACACAACACGCGAGCCAGAAGATTCTATTTTAGCATACAAAGATAATCCCTTTCTTTTAATAGATACTGCTGGCATTAGAAAAAAAGCAAAAGTTGGCAAGGGCTTAGAAAGAATGGGGGTCAGCCGAAGCATCAAAGCGCTTGACCGCGCTGATGTTGCTCTTTTGGTTTTAGATGCTACGGATAATTTGGGCGCGCAAGACAAGAAGCTCGCGCGGTTGATTGTTGATAAACAAAAAAATGTTGTTGTAGTTGTAAATAAAATCGATATGATAGATGACACTAAAAATCTTGCTGATTATGTTTATACAAACTTACCATTTCTAAAATGGGCGCCAATACTTTTCACATCTGCAATAGAAAAAAAGGGTGTAAATAAAATTTTGGATAAGGCCCTTGAAATTCAAGAAGAAAGCAAAAAAGTTATAGAACCTCAAAAACTTGAATCTTTGCTAAAAGAAATAAGCAAAGAACGGTCAAGACCAAAAGTTTATAAAATAAAACAGACAAAATCCGCGCCAGTGGTTTTTGGAATTTTGATAAAAAGAAAAGAAACCTTCCCGCAAGATTTTTTGAAATTTGTCGAAAACAGGATAAGAAGAGAGTTCAAATTCCCCGGCGTACCAATTAGGGTCGAGATACTGAATATAAGATGACATACCATTGTCATCCTAAACGTAGCGAAGAATCTCATAAGAAAAATTCTT
>JAYEKT010000076.1:0-2207 GCA_034716735.1 Patescibacteria group bacterium | reverse complement strand
TCGCCAATTAAATTTTTTGCCCATTAAAAAACAGCCGTTTAGGGCTGTAAAATACCTAAAATTATCCACAATTCTACCATAGAAAAAAAGTTAGTTTTATGCTAAAATTAAAGTATAAATAACTAACGGTTATTGGTCAAATAAAAGGATACCACCCCTCTTTTGATCTTTGATTAATTTTGAATGATATTTTTTTAATAATTTTAGACTGTTGTTCTTTCTCAAAATAAATGCGGAGTTGCTCTTGTTTCAAATTCCATTCAGATAAAACAAAATAATTGATAAAGGATTTTGGCAGAAATACTTTTTCGTTCAAAAGATCAATATACGCTTTTCCTGTTTGTTCTTTATCTTCTCTGACTTGTCTGATAAAATAGATTTTAGGAATGAAGTTTTTCTTTTTCCTTGATTTCTTATTCGGTTTTTGATAATTCATATATTGCTCGGATGATTTGTTAAACCATTCTAATTTCGTGTCAACTTCCTCTACTGATTTGAATTTTATTCTATTCCAAAATTTTCTTGAAAACACAGAATTGTTTCCCTCAATAGACGCTTGCGAAAAAGGTTTTCTCGGAACAGCAAAGATGGGAATAATCTGTTTCCGTAAAAGATATTTCATTACTCGAGAAACATTTCTTTTGCCAGAAGCGCTGCCAATCATTGTGAGAGCATTATCCACCTTTACAAAATCAGGTTTCTCAAACTTATTAAAAAAACATTCTGATTGTTCAATAAAGTTCTCTGCTGTTTGTCCCTGAATACGCTTAAAATACCTTAATCTTGGCTCTTTCTTGAAAGAAAAAGATATGAAATTAAGAGGTTCTGTTCTCCCTGTAATGTATTTCTTGCCAATAAAGTCTGCTTCTAATACTCTGCCGCTCAATAGCGTGTAAATAGTGTGTTCTGGATAGCAGAGATAGCGAGAAGCGCCCCTGTGTCTGTCTTTTCTCCTTTTAGAAGATAATTCTAAATCAGATAGAATTCTACCTATGGTTCTGAGTGGCGGAACTGGAATGCTTGGAAACTTTTTTCTCCACTCTTGATCAATAGCTGTCGCGCCAGTGTAAAATTGAAAAGGATCATTTTTTAACTCTTGATAGATGGTTTTAACTCTTTTTGTATCTGCTTTTGTGTATTTTCTCTGTCTGCCCTTTTGCCAACCGCGATTGTCTTTTGTGAAATCCTGATTGGGCGATTTGGTCCATTTCATAACAAATTTTTTAGACAGATGCTCCCTTCTGCTGATAAGTCGTTTAGATAAATTTTTTTAAAAAACAACTCATTAACTTTTTTCCTTAATTGAATTGATTTTTCTTTGTTCATAGAATTTGATAAATTAGATTAAATTTTATTAAAGTCGACTAATTCTAATTTATCAATACTCTGAATAAAGGTCAAATTGGGTGGGCTACTTTCATTTGTCCACCAACCGTTAATACCTAAAAATTATGTCAACTTCTCTCATTAACATCCAAAATCTAAAAAAAGAATTTATAACCGGCGAGGTCGTGACTAAGGTTTTGCGCGGGCTTTCTTTTAATATTGCCAAAAGCGAGTTTGTGGCGATTATGGGGCCTTCTGGCTCTGGCAAATCTACTTTAATGCATATTTTAGGGTTTTTAGACAAAGCCACTTCGGGTGATTATCATTTTGAAGGCAGTGATATAACAAAATTGGAAGACGATGAATTGGCTTTAACGCGCAACGCGAAGGTTGGATTTGTTTTTCAGTCATTTAATTTATTGCCGCGGACCACGGTTTTAGACAATGTAAGACTTCCCTTAACTTATTCTAAACATAAAAATAACACTGTTCAAAAAGCTAAAGAAGTTTTAAAAAGCGTTGGGCTTGAGCATAGATTGGATTATTATACTAACCAGATTTCCGGCGGGGAAAAACAGCGCGTAGCCATTGCCAGGGCTTTGGTCAATAATCCATCAGTGATTTTTGCTGATGAGCCAACCGGAAATCTGGATTCTAAATCAGGCGTGCAAATTATGGAGATATTACAGAAATTGAACAAGCAAGGCAATACTATAATTTTAGTTACGCATGAGACTTACACCTCGGAGCATGCCAAAAGAATTATTAAGGTTATTGACGGGAAAATTGTTGATGATTATTTGGTAAAGAATAGGAGAATTGCGCATGATGGAGAAGTATTAAAGTAATAATCAGAGCGCAAAAATATATCTAAAATAACC